>NZ_CP023049.2:300129-600259 GCF_002285635.2 Chryseobacterium piperi
TCTCTTCCTGAGCAGCCGAAATCTATGATTGTAGTAGGTTCTGGTGCCATCGGGGTAGAGTTTGCAGATTTCTATAATACAATGGGAACAAAAGTAACTGTTGTTGAATTTATGCCGAATATTGTTCCTGTAGAGGATGAAGAAATTTCTAAGCACCTTGAAAAGTCTCTTAAGAAATCAGGGATCGAAATTATGACCAATGCTTCTGTAGAAAGCGTTGATACTAGTGGAGAAGGAGTAAAGGCTACTGTGAAAACAGCGAATGATACTATTACTTTGGAAGCTGATATTTTACTTTCAGCAGTAGGTATCGCTGCGAATATCGAAAACATTGGTTTAGAAGAAGTAGGAATCCAAACGGATAAAGGAAGAGTTTTAGTAAACGAATGGTATGAAACTTCAGTACCGGGTTACTATGCGATTGGAGATCTTATCCCGACTCAGGCTTTGGCTCACGTAGCTTCAGCTGAAGGAATTACTTGTGTAGAAAAAATCAAAGGATTACATGTTGAGAAAATCGACTATGGTAATATCCCTGGATGTACATACTGTCACCCTGAAGTTGCTTCAGTAGGTCTTACAGAAAAACAAGCAAAAGAAAAAGGATACGAAATCAAAGTAGGTAAATTCCCACTTTCAGCAAGTGGTAAAGCTACTGCAAACGGTAATACAGATGGTTTCATCAAGGTTATTTTCGATGCTAAATATGGAGAGTGGTTAGGATGTCATATGATTGGTGAAGGAGTAACAGATATGGTTGCTGAAGCTGTTGTAGCCAGAAAACTGGAAACTACAGGTCATGAGATCATTAAATCAATTCACCCGCACCCTACAGTTTCTGAAGCTATTATGGAAGCAGCAGCTGCCGCTTATGGGGAGGTGATCCACATTTAATTTATACAACAAATATTACTAAATATTAAAAAGCCTGGATTATATCTGGGCTTTTTTAGACCAATTCATTATGAAAACAAGATTCATTATACTATTTTCTTTATTCTCAATAGGTCTTTATTTTTCGCAGGAAAAAGAAGATAAACGATTTTTTCCGGTAGAATATATTTTAAAAAATTCTAATGATACTATCAAAGGAAAAATAAGAAACACAGGCTACTTCACAAACAAAAAATACTATTTTGCCACCATTATGTTTAAAATGAAAATGAGAAGTGGAAATGGTGAGGAAACCTGGGTACAGCCGAATGATGTAAAATATATTAAAATTACTGATGAAAATAACATCAAGCATGAATACTTTGCGTCTACGGAAAAATTGCCTAAGGATGAGGGGTTAATTGAAATTATGTATGAAGGAAAACATATAAACTGGTATAAGGGATACCGTAATCCGGTTCTTGGAACCCAACTTGAGATTCGGGGATATATTACGGATAAGGATAAAAATTTATTGTATTCAGGTTTTTTTTATGATTTCAAAGGGAAGTTCAAAAAAATGCTCAAAGATGATCTGGATTTGGAAGCTAAACTAAAAGCAGCAAAGACTGATGAAGAATATGTTGAGGTATTTCGATTGTATGATGCCAAGATTGACAAGCCTTAGTTGAAAAAATACGATAACCACAGACAAAATCTGTGGTTTTTTTATGGAATTTTATTAATTTCAGCAAAATTTATAATATGAAAAACAAATATATTGTAGTTGCTCTTTCTTTGGCTGGAATTTTTCTATCAGCACAGGAAAAAAGCGAATTTGTTAGTCCTAATGAAAATCTGGTTTCGGAAAATATTTTACCAATTCCGAAAAGCTTGAATCAGACGATAAAAAAGTATTCTGAGAGCCGAAATGCAGGATTAGCAGACATTCATCCTAACGGTCAGGAAATTATTGCGACGACACGTTTTGCATCTACTAATCAGCTTCATAAAATTTTAGCTCCTATGGGAAGCAGAAGGCAAATTACTTTTTTTGATGAGCCTGTGAATACGGCCAGCTATGAACCGGTAAAAGGAGAATACTTAATTTATTCAAAAGATATAGGTGGAAATGAGTTTGGACAGCTTTTTAAATTAGATTTGAAAACCCTGGAATCCAAACTTCTTACTGACGGTGGAAGATCTCAGAACGGTGGAATTAAATGGAAAAAAGATGGATCAGGATTCTACTTCAGCTCTACCAAGAGAAATGGGGGAGACCGCGATATTTATTATATGAACCCCATGAAACCGGAAGAGGCACAGCTGATTTTAGAAGTGAAAGGAGGCGGTTGGGGAATTAATGATATTTCCGACGATGGTAAAAAACTCCTGATAGGGGAATATGTTTCTGCCAACGATTCTTACCTGTATATTTACGATCTTGAAACTAAAAAATTAGAGCCTTTAACGGATAGAAAAGAAAAAGGAGTGGTACAATCCGGCGCTACTTTCGGAAAGAATCCCGATGAGATATGGTATGTAACAGATCGTAATAATGAATTTAACCGTCTGGCTGTACTTAATACCAAAACAAAAAAGACGAATTACCTAACCACTTCAATTCCATGGAATGTTGAAGATTATGAAGTTTCGAAAGATAAATCCAAAATAGTTTTTGTTACCAATGAAAGTGGGATCAACAAAATATATATACTGGAAACAAAGACCAATGCATTTACCCCCGTCAATAAAATTTCGTCTGGACTGATGGGAGGTGTCAAGTTCTCCAAAGATGGACAATCTATCTACTTTGCTCAATCTAAGGCAAATTCAGGATCGGATATTTACAAATTGAACCTCGCATCTCAAAATGTTGAGCGTTGGACAGAAAGCGAGCAGGGAGAAATGCAGCCTTCTGATATGTCAGTTCCGAAATTAATTGACTGGAAGAGTTTTGATGGAATGAAAATTACAGGGTTCTATTATCCAGCTTCATCAAAGTTTACAGGGAAAAGACCGGTTATCATATCTATTCACGGTGGGCCGGAAGGCCAGTC
Organism: Chryseobacterium piperi; assembly: GCF_002285635.2. Lineage (NCBI taxonomy): Bacteria > Pseudomonadati > Bacteroidota > Flavobacteriia > Flavobacteriales > Weeksellaceae > Chryseobacterium > Chryseobacterium piperi. The sequence goes on from NZ_CP023049.2 coordinate 303,063, forward strand.
AATGGCTTCATCACTAGGATCAGGAAATTACTATACTAATGAAATGGGTGTGGCCATGATCTCCCCCAATGTAAGAGGGTCATCAGGATTCGGTAAAACGTTTATTGCTGCGGACAATTGGGAGTTAAGAATGAATTCCGTTAAAGATATTGGAGCATTGCTGGATTGGATCGCTAAGCAGCCTGAGCTCGATAAAGACAGGATTATGATTATGGGAGGAAGCTACGGTGGATTTATGACACTGGCTACTGCTTATGAATATGCTGATAAAATCAGATGTTCTGTTGATATTGTAGGAATTTCAGACTTTAATACATTCCTGAAAAATACAGAAGAATATCGAAGAGACTTGAGAAGGGTAGAGTACGGTGATGAAAGAATTCTGAAAATGGCCGAATTCTTCACTAAAATAGCGCCTTTAAATAATATTGATAAAATTAAAAAACCGATGTTTATCATTCAGGGGGCTAATGATCCACGGGTTCCTGTAACAGAAGCTGTACAAATGAAAGATAAATTGAAAGCACAAGGGAAAACGGTATGGTATCTGGAGGCTAAAAACGAAGGTCATGGTTTCCGTAAAAAAGAAAATATAGATTTCCAGCGTTTGGCCACGATAAGGTTTATGCAGGAGTATTTATTAAAATAATTTAAAATATTGATATTTAATAAAATTAATCGCATTTTCTCGCCCTGTTTTCTTAATTTTATTCTATGAATTTTGAGAAAGTAGGGCTTGTTTTATCAGGAGGTGGTACCAAAGGTATTGCCCATGCAGGAGTTTTAAAATTCTTGATTGAAAACAATATAGATGTTGATGTCCTATCATGCTGTAGTGCAGGTTCCATCGTAGGCTGCTTATATGCGGTAGGGAAGACACCGGAAGAAATTCTTGAGTTCTTTAACTCTGTTTATTTTTTCAATTGGAAACATTTTACATTCAATCAGCCGGGACTGGTTTCATCCGTAATTTTCAGGAATTATCTGAAGCCAATTTTTCAGGATATGAAATTAAAGGATCTGGATAAAGAAGTGAAGATAGTGGCGACTGAGCTTGTTTCCGGGACGGAAAAAATATTTGATGAAAATTTCAAAGTGGTAGATGCCATCATTGCATCATGTTCTATTCCCGGGGTTACAACGCCTTATATTCTAGGAGAAGAAATGTATTGTGATGGAGGAGTACTGAACAATTTTCCTGCAGATGTCATAAGGGATGAATGTGATAAGCTAATCGGGATTTTTGTCTCTCCACCCCATGATATTGACATTAAAGATTTAAAAACAATTAAAGCCATTGTCTCACGTTCTTATGACCTTCTTTCTTACAGGGTTGAAAAAGTAAAATTCGAGCATTGTGATTGGTTTATTTCTTCACAGAGTTTATCCAGCTATGGAACTTTTGAAAGAAAAAAGGATCGGTTGGAAGAGATTTTCAACATCGGATACAAGGCTGCAAAAGAAAGTTTTTCCGAAAGTAGCTTTTATAAAGAGATTAAACAATTAGGTACATAAACAAAAAGCTCTCACTGTAACAAGTGAGAGCTTTTTATTTGGTGTCGGTTTTTAATAAGCGATGTTAGTTTTTATTTTACGCAAAAATTATCCACCCACTTTGTCATCCCGTAGGGATCTCAACAAGCACTATAAATATTTCAGAGATAGACCTTTCAACTGTTTAGATTCTTTCAGAAACTAAAAGTTCGACGAAGTCAATGACAAATACTGCGTAGAGACTTAATGAGCTGCTTTGTCCAGAAAAATGCGAACTTTTACTTATCCCATAAGTTTGAGACAAGCATTATAAAAGCTTCAGAGATGAAACCATTCAACCGGTTGGATTCTTTTAGAAACTAAAAGTTCGACGAAGTCAATGACAAATAATGCGTTGAAGCGTAATGGATTCTATGGGTTATTTTTTCGGACAGCAAGAAACGGGATATCCCAATACCATCATCCATCATCCAGCCTCCAGCTCCCATCTCTATAACCTTCACCTCTTCACAATCTGTCCGTCCTGTTCTACCACTGTATTTCCCTTTTCATCACTTACAACAAGGGTATAAGGTGCTTTATTGGCTGAATCGGTAAGGTAGTTTCTCCAAACCTGATAAGTGTAACCTTTATTGGTGAATGCGTAGTAATAATTACCACCCGTTCCATCAGGAATCAGTTCTCCGTCGCTGATGATCATATTGGGCTTTGAAGTAATTTTTGAATTGGCTCCCCAAGCCTGATAGAGATACTTGCCGTTGGGTTGCAGATCGATTCTTATTTTAAATTTTTTCGTTTTGATAATAACGGTCTTTGGTATTTTTTGAAAATAATCTGTACTGTTATGGAATGGTATAGTAGTATTTTCATTAAATCCATTGGCATTAACTGACCAGAATAGAGTGACAGATAATGCACCCACTAAAATTTTTTTAATCATGGTGATTTGTTTTTGAAGTTGGGTTACCTGAATCAAATATAGAGCCATTTATACTATCGTAATAAGCTGTACACGACTGATAAAAGCTTTCCTTGCGTAGAAAATTTTGGCTGAATTAATTGATGAATACGTCGGTAAACTTAAATTCCTGGCCATTAAACAAACCTTTGTCACTAAGCTTTAATTCCGGAATAACCAAAAGTGCCATAAATGATAAACTCATATACGGAGCTCTTAACTGGCTTCCCAATTCTTTGGCATATTGATCCAGTCTGGTATATGAAGCAGCTACCTCTTCTGCGGGAATGTTCGTCATAATTCCGGCAATAGGCAATTCAAGAACGAGTTCTTCAGTTGCTGTTGCTAATGAAATACCGCCTTTAGCTTTAATAATTGCGTTCACGGCTTTACACATATCATCGTCATTGGTTCCCACAACTACAATATTGTGACAGTCATGAGCCACGCAGGATGCTATAGCACCGGTTTTTAAACCTATATTTTTAATAAATGCTGTAGCAACCGGTGAATCCTCATAGCGGTTTACTACGGCAATTTTCAATATATCTTCCTCGATATTAGATTCTGCATAGCCATTAACTATTAAAGCATTACTATGGATTTCATTGGTAATTAACTGTCCGTCCAGGACTTCTATTACTCGGATTTTATCTCCTTTACTATTTATTTTAAAATCTGAAGGTTGCTTTAAGCTGCAATGGAAATTATTAACGATAGGAGCCTCAACCGATTGAATAAATGATTCACCGTTTTCAGCTACCAGTTCACCCTCAATATAGGTTTTTAAAACCGTAAAGCCTTTGAGATTGTCAATTTCAATAAAATCAGCCTGATCTCCTTCCTGTAGTAACCCAATTGGCAAATTATAATGCTTAATTACGTTGTAGGAAGCTGCACGGAGAACATCATATAAATCATATCCCAGTGCGAGCGCTCGTTTTACATGATCATCAATATGAGACTCTATCAAGTTATCGGGATGTTTATCATCACAGCAAAACATAATTTGATCAGGGAAGTCTTTTAACAAAGGAATCAGGGTATCAAAATTTTTGGCAGCGCTGCCTTCCCGAATGATTACTTTAACTCCATGCTGTAATTTTTCCAAAGCTTCCTGATAATCAAAACATTCATGATCAGTAGTGATACCGGCATTGAAATAATTTTTCATTTCTTCTCCCATCAACCCGGGAGCATGTCCGTCAATAGGTTTGTGATATTTTTGTGCAGATGCAAGCTTTTTCAGGACTTCCTCATCGTTATACAGAACTCCGGGGAAATTCATCATCTCTGCCAGATATAGAATTTCTTCCCTTGCTAGCAGCTCATCTATATGACTGGAATCGATCACGGCCCCTGCAGTCTCAAAGCTGGTTGCCGGGACGCACGAAGGAGCACCGAAATAAAAATGAAAAGGAACCTGTCGGGCATTATCAATCATATAATCTACTCCTGCGACACCTAATACATTAGCTATTTCGTGAGGGTCTGAAATAGTTCCTACCGTTCCGTGTTTTACAGCAATACGTGCAAATTCAGAAGGAATCAGCATGCTGCTTTCAATATGGACATGAGCATCAATAAACCCGGGTAAAATATAGGTATTCAGGGATTCGCTGATCCTTTTTACAGAAATAATCTTATGATCTTTAATGATGATCTCAGCCGGATAAGTCTCTCTGGAAACAATATCTATTAAATTGGATTTGATGGTCAATGTCATGATGTTTTGTGATCTGATGGGTTGGGGAACAGCGTTCCCGGATATTAGCGGGTATGGCTTGCAAAAGCTTCTTCCAGGCTGTCAAATTTCCCTTTAAATTCGTCAATAGGGCAATCCTGAAGAATGTTTCCTTTATGGATAAGGATAACACGGGAGCAAAGTGCTTCCACTTCCTGCATGATATGGGTAGATAGTAAAACTGTTTTTTCTCTGCCGATCTCCTTTACTACATTTCTGATTTCGATAATCTGGTTGGGATCTAAGCCATTCGTAGGCTCATCCAGTATCAATAGGTCAGGCTGGTGAATAATCGCCTGAGCGAGTCCGACTCTTTGCTTGTATCCCTTTGACAGCTGTCCTATTTTTTTAGACTTTTCAGGTGTAATTCCTACCAGCTCTATAACTTCGTCAATTCTGCTTTCCGGAATCTGGTGAATATTGGCAACAAACTGTAAATATTCTTTCACATACATTTCCAGATATAGAGGATTATTTTCAGGGAGAAAACCAATGTTCTTTTTACTTTCTATTTCATGTTCTGAAATATTCTTATCGTTAAAGATAATTTGCCCTTCATCTATTTTTAATGCACCGACAATGGATTTCATTAAAGTGGATTTTCCTGCTCCGTTGGGTCCTAAGAGACCTATAATTTCATTTTTATCAATGGAGATATTAATATCATTAAGAGCAGTTTGTTCACCAAATTTCTTGGTTAAGTTGATTATTTGAAGAGACATAGTAGGTAATGATCTTTTTGCAAAAATAAAAATAAAAAACTCATTCGAATGAATGAGTTGAGTTTATCTTATAAAATAATTTTTATTTTCTGGATTTCTTGTTCTTATTATAAGAAGAAGATGTTGTAGAAGCAGAACCTGCAGTTTCTCTTCTGATATTGTTCATGGTTCCGGTTTTGTCATACAGTGTAGATTTCCCGTTGGTTTTTCCAAAGATCTTGTCAACCTGTTTTTTATTTAAGAACTGAGATTTTCCAACATATTTCTTGTTCTTGTTGATATATTGGATAAATTGTACAGTAGGCTGACCATAGTTTCTCTCATAATTCAGCTCAATAATATCATTGGGAAGTTCCAGGATAACATTTCCTTCGGGAGGGGATATAAATCCGTCTGTGATCAATTTATAAAGATCAGATACATCGCCATTAAGATTCTGGAACGAAAAAGACCTGAAAGTATTCAGATTACTGGTATTCAGATCCTGATAATTGATTGTGAATTTATCTTCTTTTTTATATAAGCCAACAGAATTATCTTTACCAATTTCCACTAAACTTTCGTTTTTCAGCACTTTTATTTGTGAGAAAACTGAAATACTGAATATACAAGTAAATAGTAAAATTATTTTTCTCATTGGATTGATTTTTAATGTTTTATAATCTGGTGTTATGAAGATTTTAGGTTGAAACAATAGCAAAATAGTTCGTCCTTAAAGCAAAAGTAACACTTTTTTTTGATATTTATTTTTGAAAGATAGTCTATACTATGCGGAATATTTGACTCTGTAATCCGGAAGTTGATGCTTAATTGCAGATCAGATTTTCTTTCAAGAAAATTGAAGACTTAGTATAATTTTGGAAAAGAGGAAGTTGGGATCGGTAGATAATCTTGACGAGATCTCCCGAAAGGAATTGGTAAAATAAATTTTTCATATTTTTTTATTGTGTTAAAAAACAAATTTATGGTATTAAATTTAATTAATTAAAAAAAGTTATGGAAATATATCGATTAAATTAAAGAGGCTGTCTCAAAAGGACAGTCTCTTTTTAGTATTTCATTGAAAAAAGATTTCGATATTTTGAATAAAAAAAATATCTTGGAAAAAAGAAGATATAAGTCAAAAAAGCAGTCTGTTTTAGGCTGCTTTTGACATTTTCTTTAGATTGTGGGCAATTGCGAGTATGCCGATTTCTACCTCGACTTTATTTTTTCCCCGAAGCATGAATCGTTTAAAATTTTTGTTGTGTTTGAGCTCTGCAAAAACAGGTTCAACATCATGGCATCTTTGTTTTCTGAGTTTGATGCCCTTGCTGGTATTAAGAAGTTTGAAAACCTTTTCTCTGATTTTTGCCAATTTAGGATTGTTTTGTGAAGTGGTTATTTGTCCCGATTTCTGATCTTTTCTGAAGTAATTATATTTAACATAAGCTTTTATTTTCTTAGATTTTAACAAGTTGTAATTTTCTTCTGAGCCATAACCAGCATCAGCAACAAGCTCTTTGGGAGCTTTATGATAGCTTTCTTCAAAACCCAGTAAATGAGTCGCTAATGTTTTGGTGTCTGTTGGGTTGGGATGAATTGAATAATGTAAAATGAATTGTCTATGGGTAGAAATTTGTAGATTGTAAGCGGGTTTTAGTTGTCCGTTTCGCATATGATCCTCCTTCATTCGCATAAAAGTAGCGTCTGTATCGGTTTTGGAATAGGAATTTCTATCTTCTAATAATTCTTGCTGTTTTTTATATTTCTCTAAATTATCTGCCCAGTTTTTCTTAGCATAATTCAGTTTCTGACGAACTTTTGAAGCTACTTTTTTATCTTTCAAAACTTCATTGATCTTTTCGATGGTTTGAGTTACTTTTTCAGAATCTACTTCTTTAAAATCAATACTTTCTGTATTTTCAAGCTCGTCTTTGGCAACTGTTTCTGCATAGTTCCAAAGCTCTTCTAATTGCTCTGCAATCCTTTCTTTGTGTTTTTTGACAGCTCTTCCCCAAACAAAAGTATAGCGATTGGCATTGGCTTCTATCTTGGTGCCATCTACAAAAGTGGTTTTCAGACTTACCAAACCTTCCTTTTCCAAAAGAAGAACAATTTGTGTGAAAATAGCTTTAATCTCACCTTTCAATCGTTCACTACGGAACCTGTTTAAGGTGTTATGATCGGGACGGCTCATTGCAGAGAGCCACATAAAATGGATGTTTTCTTTCAAGGCCTGCTCCATTTTGCGGCTTGAATAGATATTGCTTAAATAGCCATAAATCAAAACTTTCAAAAGCATTTTCGGGTGGTAGCAAGATGTTCCGCCAGGTTTGTAGGTTTTAATTAAGCTTTTGATATCCAAGCCATCAATAATGTTTGAAACAATTTTCACAGGATGTCGCTCATCAATCAACTCCGATAAATTGGGAGGAAAAAGCAGATTTTCTTTGGGGGTGTAATCTTTAAAGACTACTTTTGACGTACTTAACACAATGCAAATTAATCAATTTGCAACTATTAGGAAAGCGAAAGCTTTCCTTTTTGCATAAAAAAGGCTATCTCTTTTGAGACAGCCTCTTTTTTTATTGATTTCTGTTTTGCTTATCTGAAGAAAGAGGCTAATTTCCATTAGGATCTAGAGTCATAGCTATTACAGGGATATACAGGTGTTTTCGCAATTTTCTGACCGGAAGGTATACGAAAATTACGGAGAGTACTCCTGCAAGAATTCCGTCCAGAATGGCCATTGCAGTTGCATCTAATTTATAATATTTTGACAGGCTGAATTGGGCTAGGATCAATATGGATAACACCAATAAACCGGTAATAAGCCCATGTAGAATACTCAGTCTTGTCATCAGCTTTTTTATATTAAGCTGGTCATCCACCACAAATTCAATAGCGCCCTGTTCGGCAGCAACCGTTACTCTTTTGATAATATCAATGGTAAGGATGACGGGCAGGAAGATAGCCATGGGAAGAGTAAGCCGTGCCAGATTTTGTGTTCCTGCAAAAAAATGGGTGTAGCCCAGCTCCTGAAAGCTGGCATACGCAATAATAAAATTGAAAAATACATTCGGAAGGACATAGTAGATCGTTCGCTTGATCAAAAAGCGTTTAAGGGTAGTTTTCTTTATTTTCTTTGGTTCAGCAGACTTCATTTCAAATTTCATACAGGTATAGGCTGGGTTAACAGCTCAAGGGCTTTATCTCTGATTTTACTGGCTTCTTCTTTGGGAAGAAAATACTCATTGGACATGAATGTAAAATCCATTTCCTGATTGTAGGTGCTGGTAACCAGTGTATTGGAGTTCAACCATGGAAATGCTACAGTGGGGCTAAAAATTGTTTCCAGCTTAAAATGTTTATAATTTTTCGGAATATCAATTTTACCCATATTAGATAAGGTGATATCATGTCCTCCGGTGGTTGACTTAAGCATGGAAATCATGCGTTCAACAACCGGATGCATTTGTTCTCCCATCCATAAAAGCTCTCGTGCTTCCATCTTGTCTATCTTTTGGATGAGCTCCTCTTTGATCAGTTTTGCATGATCGATCATATCCTGTTTCCCTTTTTTTAACGATAGCTCAACAGTAGGGGCAAAGGCAAATAAATGGTCTTGTTTGATTTCCGGGATAAAGTGGCGTACATCTACAGGGCTGATGACTTTACCTTTGGCCTGAGTGCCTTTTATCTCTTGGAATGCCTGCATAAAGGCCGTGCAGAGAAGCGCATGTACAGAGATGCCATGGGCTTTACATTTTTCGGTGACCTGTACCGTTGTCTTTGAGTCTAACTTTCGGTGGATAGCATAATTTTTTCCGAGATTCCTCTTTTTGCTTTTCCTTTGCATCAGGAAAAAGATTCTGGCAAACATCAAATAAAGGTTAGCCTTGTATTTCCTTTTGTTTCCATTGGAATTCGCAGGGAAAAACTCATTCACCGAATTGAATGCCTGATAGGGATCTAACTCGAGAGAGGGGTCATCCAGAAGATAAAGCAATTCGCGGATTAAGGTAACACCCGTTGTACCATCACCGATACAATGAGGCACTACCCAAAGCAGTTCAGACATTTCCGGACCCTTGACCCATACCATCCGGGCCAGTGGTTCTTTCTCTTCATTAAAGAGGTGAAACCACTCCTTTTCAGATTCCAAAAGCCAGTCTTCATCCGTTTTTCGTTCTACAATACGAAGTTCGATAGGCTTAATCTCTTTTTCTTCTACAAAAAAAGGATACGGCTCACTTTTATCATCAATAGTTGTTCTTAGCAAAGAATGTTTTTGCTGGATTTTTGCTAAAGCAATTTTAAAGTTCTCTTCGGAAAGCGTTCCGTTGATTCTTGCTGTAAACACACAGTTTAAAGGTGTTTGAGAATCAACATACATGATTCTTTCCACCATCATTAGTTTTCTCTTCATCATGATACGGCTAAATATTCAAGTTTTAATTTGATTGTTTCAATGACTTCATCACGAATGGCCAGAGCATCTGCATACGGTAAATACCCTTCACTTCCGATAAAAGAAAAATCCATTTCTCCCTGGAATGTTGAGACAACAAACCCGGTAGTCTGGCCTAAAGGGCCAAGTGCCGAAGGGCTAAAAACAGTATCCAATGCAAAGTTCTTATATTCATGAGGAACCTGGATAAGTCCTAAATTGGAAAGCATGCAATCGTTGGTTGCTTTACCATTTCTCAAAATTTTCGTGAAATTGTCCAAAGCATAATGCCATGATTCTATCACCATCATTTTAATATAGGGATCAAGTTTGGCGGTTTTGCGTTTTACTGTCTTTTGCATTAGGCGTACATTATCAACAAAATTCATTTTTTCATTAATCGAAACTTCGACCATAAGCCCGAAAGCAAAAATATGATCGTGTTTGATCTGTGTCGTAAGACGTCTGATATCTACAGGACAGCAAACCTTATTTAAAGCTGTCTTTCCTCTTATTTTTTTAAATGCCTTAAGAACTACTGCACATAAAAAGGTATTCACTGTAAAGCCATTGGACTTGCAGTAGGAAATCAGCTGTTGGGTCATTTCCTTATCAAATTTCCAGTGAATGAGATAGTCATTTTGCCTCTCAATAGCTTTTTTGCTCACAGGAGCATATTTGATAATAGTAGACGCCACTCGTCCTATAAATTTTGCCTTCAAACGTTGTCTGCGGCTGTTTAGAATAGCTGGAGGAACAATATCCTGAATTCCCAGGATTGGATTTTCCGTACCAATATCTGCTGCGGGATTATCCAATACCTGTAAAAACTCATACAGGAGCGTCATTGCAGAACCTCCATCACATAGACAATGGTGAAATGCAAAGAACATGTCCGATACTTCTTCTCCTTTAATCCATACAAACCGGATTAAAGGAAACTTTTGATGATCAAATGGCATATACCATTCTTTTTTTGATTCTTCCTGCCAATCATCTTCTCCTTTGCGGATCACTATTCTTATGGGAATAGAAACCACCTGTTCGGGAACTTCAAACCAGGGTATATTTTTCTCGTCATGGGTGACGTGTGCCCTTAGCCAGGGATGTTTATTCTGAAGTTGAGCCAAAGCCCGCTGAATTTCTTCCAGGGTGAAGGTACCTTTGAGCCTAAACGGAATAACGCCGTTAAAAGGCTCCGTTCCGTCTCCCAATATCATACGTTCTCCAAATAGTAATTTTCGTTTCATAGGGTTATATTGAAATTAGTTTTTGATTCTTCATGTTTTGTTATACAAAACTTTCTTAACAATTCCACACCATATTGTTGCTATCTGCGGGAAAGAAACGGTTTGATAGTTTCTTTCCTTTTATATTGAAATCCGGCGGTACCAATCATTTACTGAATTGAATGCCAGACAATGCTGCAGCATACAAACTCCTTTCTAAAAGTATCATTAATTTTTGATTAATTATGATACGGCTATATATTCCAGTTGCAGTTTAATCGATTCGATCATCTCATCACGGATAGCCAAAGCCTCCGAATGTGGTAAATACCCTTCGCTCCCCATGAAAGTGAAATCCATTTCGCCTCTGAATGTAGAAACCACCATGGTTGTGGTATTACCCAAAGGACCAATCACCGAAGGACTGAAAATTGTGTCCAACGTAAATTCTTTATATTCATGAGGAATCTGAATACGTCCCAGGTTTGAAAACATACAGTCATTTGAGGACTTACCCCGTTTCAACAAATTGGTGAAATTTTTCAGAGCATCGTGTCCTGATTCCATGACCATCATCGTCATGTATGGATTGAGCTTGGAGGTTTTACGTTCCACTTCTTCCTGCATCAGAGCCAAATTATCCAAAAAGCTCATTTTTTCGTTGGATGAAATAACAATCATCAGCCCAAAAGCGAAAATATGATCTTCTTTTATTTGTGGTGCAAAACGTCTTATATCTACCGGACATGAAACCTTGTTAAATGCTGCTGTTCCTCTTACTTTTTTAAATGCATGAAGTACTGCTGCACTTAAAAAAGTGTTCACCGTAACTCCCATCGATTTGCAATAAGAGATGAGCTGCTGACTGATTGCTTTATCAAGCTTCCAATGAATCAGATAATCGTTTTTTCGCTCAACCATTTTTTTCCGTACCGGAATATATTTAATGGCTGTGGCTGCGAGTCTTCCAATAAATTTTGCTTTAAGCCGCTGTCTGCGATTCGTTAAAATAGCAGATGGAACGACATCTTCAATTCCAAGGATAGGGTTTTCAATTCCGATATCAGCAGCCGGATGATCCAATACCATCAGAAATTCATATAGAAATGCCATTGCGGCTCCACCATCAGACAAACAATGATGGAAAGCAAAAAGCATATCGGATACTCCCTCTCCCTTAATCCATACGAATCGGATAAGAGGGAATTTTTCATAATCAAAGATCGTATGCCATTCTCTTTTAGACTCTTCCTGCCAGTCATTTTCTCCTTTTCGGACCACGATTCTCATGGGAATAGGTATGGTAGGCTGAGGAACTTCAAACCATGGAATATTTTTTTCATCATGGGTAATGAGTGCTCGTAGCCAAGGATGCTTAGCCTGAATCTGATATAAGGCATGTCTGATGTTTTCTTCTTTGAAGTCACCCTTTAGCCTGAAAGCAATAACCGCATTGAAGGGTTCTGTTCCATCCCCCAGGAGCATGCGCTCGCCAAATAACAATCTTCTTTTCATAAGCTTAAACGGAAACTAAAGTTGAACGTTCTTCTTGTACAAAATTCTCTAAAAGCTCTACAGCCTTATCATTTCCGCCTGCAGTAATAAAGGTATGCTGAACCTCTTTAGCGGCAGCTCTGTATTTAGGATTTTCGAGTAATTCAAAAGCCGTTTCGCGAAGGGCATCAACCCTTAATCTTTTGTATCGGATTCCAATTCCACAACCGGCCTGCTCAATTAATTTTGCAATATGAAAATGGTCGTAAGCAATAGGAGTGATTAACATTGGTAATCCATTGTAGAAAGTATCATTCACGGTATTGAAACCTCCATGGCAGATCACCATATCCATATGAGGCATTAAGGCTGACTGGGGCACAAATCCGCTCACGATGAAATTAGAAGGCCATTCTTCAAATATTTCCGGTGGAGTGGCCGCTACAACGGTGACAGGTTGATCGGCAAATGCAGCAATCACCTTTTCAAAAAAGGCCTTTCTGATATCGACCAGCAATGTGCCTAATGATACAAATATTTTCGGTGTGGTAGCTGCGTTTAGTTTTTCCCAATCAAAGGGACTGTTGTTTGGACGTCCTTTTACGGGACCTACAAATCTCATATGCGACGGAACAGTGTCAAAACCTGCGAATGCCTGTGATGTAAACACAAGATTTAATTGATGCGAGTGAATGAAAATACCGTCGTCTGTAATTCCTACTTCCTTTTGGAGATCTTTAATCAGATTTTGCTGCCATTCAAATATCTTAGGGGCGCTTTTCTCAGTATCGCCCATCACATCCGGTGGAACGGGAGTGGTAGTCACACAAGGAATTTGATGCTTATGAGCGAAGAGGGCTCCTCCAAAAGTAATACAGTCGTTTACAATAACATCAGGTCGCCAGTTTTCTGTAAGGCGGGTTAATCCCGGCATCATCATCTTAGCAAACGGAACATACGTTTCCTCCAACGCCAGTTTCATCACCTCAGGTCCCGAGCATGCGGGGCCATCATCCTGTCTTTTTAAAATACGCTGGATTTCCTCCTGATACGGAATTAGATCTTCTTCAGGATAATAATACGATCCTCCTTCCGGAATATGTTTGCTGTCCAATGGAGTAATACCGAACCATTTTACTTCATGCCCACGGGCAATGAGGCTGGCACCCACACTTAATGTTGGGCTGATGTGTCCGAAAAACGGAGGGATAACAAATAAAAATTTAGAATGTGGTTTTACCTGTTTGGGTTGACTAATCAATGTTTGTTCGAGCAAATCTGCTGCAGTTGCTGTGCCTCCGGCATCAATAAAAGACTGACGGACAGCTTGAGCTGCTTCCCGGTAACTTTCATTGCTTAAAACCTGTTCTACAGCTTCCTGTAAATGATTAGCCTTAAATCTGTTGAAATTGAGACGCTCACCAGCTCCTGTACGTACAACGCGTCCGGCAACATGAGACTGATCATATGCGATTGGAATCACAACCAGCGGAAGTCCGTTCGAAAGTGCTTCAGAAACCGTATTATGTCCACCGTGACAAACAACGGCATCAAGATGAGGTAATAGATCCAATTGTGGAACCTGCTGGTACACCATGAAATTTTCCGGCCAGCTGTCAAAAAGCTGAGGATCGGAAACGACAACAACCGTTAAGTCTTTGTCTTTAAATGCATCCACTACTTTTTGGAAAAAGGCTTTTTTATGATCATGATCGAAGGTGGTGCCGATACTGACCAGAATTTTCTTTTTGGTACTGCTTTTAAAGGCATCCCAATCAAATTCACATGCTATACGTCGTTCCGTAAGAACAGGACCTGTGAACTGGTAATTGGAAGGTAAGTCCATTTCACCAAAGAAATATTGTGAAGTTAAGACCAGGGTTAGTAAATCTGAACAAGCCAAAGAATGGTTTTCTTTTACACCCAGTTCTTCCTGTAATGCCATGATTTGGTTGACTTCCCATTCATGAACTTTAGGAAGCTCACTGATTATTTTAATGGCAGCCGGTGCCGTAACGGAGGTACAATAGGGAAGACCCAGAGCCTTTGCAGCGATGGGTGCAGCGAAGAGCTGATGGTCACCAATAATTAAATCGGGTTGATATGCTTTAAGTAAGGTAACAATACCGTTATAACAGTGTCTGTTTAAAGGAATGAGAACATCTTCATAAAGAAACTTGATGCTGTCAATACCATACACTACTTTTTTTGAAATAATATCGAGATATTGTTCACTTTCTCTTTTTTCATCATCAGTCTGATCGTATTGAATAAGTAAGAGCTCTCCTCCGGCAGGAAGTTTAGCGCTAAGATTGTTATCAAGACTGATCCATGCCACCTGATGTCCTCTTTCTAACAGAGTAGCACCGATGCTTAAGGTTGGATTGACATGTCCTGTCAATGGTGGAACTATAAATACAAATTTAGCCATGGTTTTGTGTTTTAGATTTAGATAAAAAATGAACGATAGTTTCTGCTATCTGATGAGGTTCCTGGATAGGGATATTGTGATCACCAGGAATTAATTCCAATTCAGACAAGACGATTTGCGATTGTAGAAATTCGCCTGTAGGTCTGCAGTTGGACCCAGAACCGTAAAGTAACAAAGTAGGAACAGCCAGATCATGGAGAGGAACTTCATTCAGGAAATTTTTTTCCCGTATCATATCTGCTTTAATGCTGGTCTGCTCAAATAGAAACTCATACATACGATGGTTTTTTTCCATTTGCCTTTTGCCCATCTGAACTTTTGTGGTGTCTGTGAAATTAGCTACATAATGTTCAAGGAACTCTTTACTATATTCGTCAATAATATTACGTGTTTTGTCATCTCTCGGATCCGGAGCTTCCATAATCACCAGCTGATTTACACGGTCAGGATATTTCAAAGCGGTTTTAAGGGCAACAAGGCCTCCGAAACTGTATCCTACAAGATGTACTTTTTCGAGCTGGAGATAATCCATCAAACTAATAAGGTCGGATGACATGTTGTCCAGATCATATCCATCCGGAAAACGCTCACTCATGCCGTGGCTTTTTAAATCATACATCACAACATGGAAATGCTGAGCCAGGACAGGAGCAATATTAAAATAGTAAATGGACAGATTGCTGAACATACCGTGGATGAGCACCACGGTTTGTTTAGCATCTTTGTTGA
Organism: Chryseobacterium piperi; assembly: GCF_002285635.2. NCBI lineage: Bacteria > Pseudomonadati > Bacteroidota > Flavobacteriia > Flavobacteriales > Weeksellaceae > Chryseobacterium > Chryseobacterium piperi. The sequence continues at coordinate 318,296 of NZ_CP023049.2, forward strand.
GTTCCTGTATATGAACTTTTCTATTGTCAACAGTAATTATTGGCATTCGTAGATATAATTGATAATCATACTAAGGTCAAGGTTGATCAATTGGTCAAGGTCCATAGAAGACAACCAACCGGTGAAATCAATCTGATCGCCAAAATGGGCTTTGATCTTTTCAGAAAAAGAAACAATTTCTATACTGTCCATTTCGAGGTCTTTGGTGAATGAGCTTTCCGGAGTAATATTCATTTCTTCTACAAATTCTTTACCGATCACTTCAGTAATAAAACCTTTTAAAAGTGTAAAAAGTTCCTCATGATTCATTTTTAATGTTGGGTTTAGAGTGTCCATCCTATTATATAATTTTTATGTTTTATGGTTTTAATTTCAATTTGGTTGATCCACAAATGATCATCCTGTATGCGGGTAACTTCGTATGCTTTCGGGTTACCTTTCAGTCCTGTTCCCAGGAACTTTCCATAGGCCTCTTTGGCTACCCAGAAGCGGGTGGTCCATTCAGCCTGATCTCTGCCTTTCAGTAATGCCAGTTCACCATCAGTAAATACCAGGTCATAAAATCCGGAACTGCGTTCTTCCATAATTTCCATATCAATGCCTACGGGACTGCCATGGCGTGCAATAGCAACGGCTTCTTTTCCTTTGTGGGCTAATGATACATGGATATCTTCGGTGAAATCACTGATGAGGTAAGGTTTACCGGCTTCATCTGAACTTATTTCAAAGGTGATCGGGAAGCAGGCATAATTTTTTTGCTGACGAAGAAGATTCCGAACGGCATCTTTTACCGCTACACGGCTGACCATCCAGTTTTTTTTCTTGTTTGGTAGCAATTGCTGGTGGTGTTGCTTTTCAGTTTGGTTGAAATAGCGTTTGAGGATAAAATCCCATGAAGCCACTCTGGTATAAGCCTGGTGAAAGAAGAATACCTCAGGGGCAATTTCTTCTGAAAGACGGTTATGCAAAGGTGACATAGAAACATTCCATAATGGAGCGTCAATTTCTAATCTCCTGTTTTGCCATCCAGTGATCATACACCATACCTTTCCGTCTCTTTTGAGCATAATGTCTGCTATGGCAAACTCATCATTGAGTTCAGTAAGCATACAGGTGCATTCAAAAAGACCTTCCTGGTCATGCATATTTCCAAAGAATTCGATGTCCTTGATTTTAACAGGGAACGCAATACGGTCTTTCGTTAAAGTCAACTGTAACCAAAGTCCGAATAATTGTCCTGCATTATCGAGTAAAGAGCCTTTTCCTCCGTTTCCTTTGATTTTTCCAATAATACCTTTAGTTCCTACTGCCGATACCTCAGTAATTCCCTGATAGGCATCTCCATGGAACATATGTTTATCATAGATTTCTTCAGGAGTTCGTTCGATAGGTAAGAGGTCGCCAATAGATAGTTTAAAGTTAGGGACAGGAATAGAAGTTGATTTCAATACTACTTCTGCATTAGCGAAATTCTCGATATCCAGATAAGCATGATTGGATGACCGCCATTCTCCTTTTACTGTTTTTTCAAATGGCTTGGCAACATTCATCCATTGGAATACACTTACATTCATGATTTTATGCACCAATGTTCCTGGTATTTCAGCTTCTGCGATTTCAGCCAGCTGCTCAAAAATCATGGTCATAGGAATAACCGGTTCCATATCTGAAACATGAGGCCAGCCTGCCGGCTGTCTCAAAAGACTATGATCGATCAGATAAGGATGGCTGTCCAGATTGACATGAAGAGCTTGATCGAAATGAGTGCTAGCAGGTACTTTAGGTTTTGGCGGTGCAAAGTTTGGAGCAGGGGTTTCCGGACGATTTTGGAATAACGTCAGTACTTCTTCCTGCATACGGATCATATCTTCTATATTCTCCTGAAATGCCTGTACAAGGGGATGTCCTGTTTTTGCAACAGTTGCAGAAACTTTGTTTTTCCTTGATGCATCAAAAGAAGGTGTTAAAGACTTTATTTCTTTGAAATCACGGACAATGGGTGAGCCCAGCTGCAGTTTAATTCCTTTGCCTGAAGGTTTTTTGGAAGAACTGTGCAGATTTAAAAAATCAAGTGCTGTCATTTTACCCTCCACGAATAATGCAGCGACTACTCTTTGTAGCTGAGCCAATGCAGATCGGGTAGGCGTACTGGAAGCAATCGTGCTGAACGCTTTCCCTTTTAGAGTATCGTCGATAAATCCAATCAATCCGCCGGTACCTACCTGGATAAAAAATCTTGCCCCTTCTTCATAAAGCTTATCGGTCAGCTCACGGAAGCGGACAGGCTGAACCAGATGTTCAGCGCTTAGCTTTCTGATAGCATCCTGATCAGCAGGATAGGGTGCAAGGGTAGTGGCAGACCATAATGGAATCTTTGTCTGCTGAAACTGTGCTTTTTCCATTCCCGCTAAGATAACATCGAGTTGATCTGCTATAAAAGGAGAGTGAAAACCAGATTGGAAAGGGAGAACCTGATGAAATATCTGTTTTGATTTCAACAACGGTACCAATTCATCCAACGCTGCATTACTACCACAAAGTATAACCTGATTAGGGCAATTGTCATTTGAAACATACAGGTTAGGAATTTGACCAATAAGCGGAGTAATGGTATCAATACCAGTCCCGATTGCAATGAATTTGGAATCCTTTAATTCAAATGTTTCAGGATGAAGCACATCGATCAATGCCTTAACAGAGTTGGCTTCTGCCAGTTCAGAAGAATAACCCGCAAGCCATTCCCCTAAGCTATGTCCGGCATTCATATCCGGTACAATTCCCAGTTTTTTCAATGAATGATCAAGAATACAGCATTTGTTAAACACACCTAGTGCGTCAGTTAACAGGCCTTCACCTTCAGTTTCTATGGGTTCCGTTAGTCCAAAGTAACGGCTGACACTGTCAACTTCACCTTTAGCCAGACCGTCTAGTCCGGGAAAGACAAAGGCTATTTTGCCACCATCCTGAAGTAAAGGAGTTGAGGTATACCAGATATCCTGTTTATTACGCCAGGAATTATTCTTGGATACGATCTTGATCGCTTTTTCTATTCTTTCAGGGGTAGGGTCGAATAATGCAATTCGATAGTTCCCTTCACCTATTGTAGTTTCGTTATTTTGTAAAGCGGAAAGCAGCTCTTCACGTGTTGCTCTGGCCAGGAGCAATACAGGATCTTTTTTGGGCATGTCATATCCTTCGAGAACGACATGTGCATTAATACCGCCAAATCCAAAAGCATTTACAGCCGCTACTTTGGGCAGACCGGTTTTCGACCAATTTTTTGCTTCCTGTACGGGAGCAAACCGGGTTTGTTGCATATCAGCGATTGGATTTTCACAGTATAAGGTTGGCGGTAAAATATCGTGATGCAGAGCCAGACAGGTTTTGATTAAACCTGCAATACCTGCTGCAGGCATAGCATGTCCTATATTGGATTTTACAGACCCTATACCCGCAGCCTGTGCTGTTTCTTCTTTACCGAAAAACTGTGCGAGGGTCTGAAGTTCTGTTTTATCTCCGAGTGGTGTTCCGGTACCATGAGCTTCAAGATAACCAATCTTTTTTTCATCGAGATCAGCATTGTGCCAGGCTTGTTCCAGGGCTTTCAGCTGGCCTTTTACGGATGGGCTCATCACACTGGTTCCATTACCGTCGCTGCTGATGCCCACGCCTTTAATTACGGCATAGATTTTATCCTGGTCGCGAACAGCGTCTTCTAATCGTTTTAAAACTACGAAGCCACAGCCTTCTCCGATTAATAATCCATCGGCATCCATGCTGAACGGCTTGATCTGCTGTTGACGAGACATCGCTCCCAGCTGGGCAAAAATACTCCAGAAAGCAGCATTCTGTCCCGTGTGAACACCTCCTGCAATAACCATATCACAACGGCCACGATGAAGTTCCTGCACAGCATGGTCTACAGCAAGTAAAGCACTTGCGCAGGCAGCATCTACAGTGAAGGCTGCACCTCCCAGGTTGAAACGGTTGGCAACCAAAGAAGCCACAAGATTAGGAATTAATCCCATGGCAGTATCGGCAGCAAAACGTCCTTTACGTTCCTGGAAAGCATACTTCACTTTTTCGATATCTGCTGAAGAAACTTCCGGTAATAATTCCTGGAGTAACGATGAAATCTGTTCTCCGGTCCTTACAATTTCGATAGCACGGGTAGCTCCGGGTCCTGTATAGTTTCCTTTACCAATGATGATTCCTGTTTTTTCAAGTGAAATCTTCTTTTGAAAAACGCCTGCATCTTCCAATGCTTTCTGTACCAGGTCAAGGGTTAATAAGTGGTCAGGTTCTGTTCCTTCCACGGCTAATGGTAAAATACCAAATGCTGTGGGATCAAACTCATAATCAGGAATGAATCCGCCGCGTTTACAGTAAAAACGGTCGACCGGGCTGGTAGCATCGCTAAAGTGAACCGGATCGATCCGGTCAGCAGGAGCCAACTCGGTAGAATCTACTTTATTGATGATATTTTGCCAAAAAGTTTGGGCGTCTTGTGCCCCCGGGAAGACACAAGACAGACCAATTACAGCAACATCTGTTTTTTTCATAGTTATTATATACAGAGGGTTACCAATTACTTCCTGACATGATAAGCACTTGGCTTTCAGTTCCGTATTTTATCTCATTAAGAAAAGTCTCCTTTCCCTGATCCAATGGAATTAAAGAAATACCACGACGCTCATATTCTGTTTCCAGTGTTGGTGAGACCATTCCGGCACCTTTCCATGGTCCCCAGTTGATAGAAATTACTTTTCCTTTTAATCTTTTGTCTAAAGCTCTGGCGTAATCATCCAGTACGCTGTTTGCCGCTGCATAATCTGTTTGGCCTTTGTTTCCATATACCGAAGCAATACTTGAAAATAAAACAACAAATTGGCAATCCGCACGAAGCTGTTCTGCTAGTACACGTAGAGGTTTTACCTTGGTATCAAATACACGTCCAAAGGAAACGGTTGTTTTCTGTTTAAACAATTTGTCTTCCAATAAACCTGCTCCATGAATAACACCATCCAAACGATCATATTTTTCATAAATATTGTTGATAAGGTCACATAATCCGTCTTCATCACAAAGGTCTAAGGATTGATAAACCACTGTGCTTCCAAGTTGCTCCATATCTCTGATGGTACGAAGGATCTGATTATTTTTGAAAACACGAACCGTTTCTTTTTCTATTTCGGCAGGGGAGGTGAAATTGGCTGTTTTAATCAGGTAGCTTCTTATTTCCTCTTTGGTTTTCATCATTTCCAGCTCTTTAGATCCGGAAACTTCATCCCTTGGATCCGCTGAACGTCCGACAAGAATATAGGTACATGGATAGGCTTCTGACATATGCTTAACAAGCTCAGAAGTGATTCCCTGTGCGCCCCCGAGTACCAGAACAACGGATTGCTCATCCAGTTGGATATGCGCTTCTTCAAGGCTGGTAGACAATGGAGATGGGATGATATCCACTTTATGTCTTTGGTTATTTTTATAAATGACTTCAACTGGTTTGTCAGCCGTCAGAATTTCCTGCAAAGTAATTTCAGCAACCTGGTCAATCTCCTGAGAAGTGCTTAGGCTGATCAGTCTGCAGGTCGTATTTTCAAATTCTCTTGCTAAACTTTTGAAAAGTCCTGAATATCCCTGATAATGACGTAAAATACGCATGTCTTCCAGTTCTTCAAGGTGTGCAGGAATATCTGTAATCAGATACACCCATTTGGCTTTATCAAGATCCAGTTTTTTTATAAGCCCTACGTGATCGATAATGCTGTTTTTAACAGAAGAAGAGAATATGTCGAGAATAATTAATCCGTCAAAGTTCGTCAGATCATTATCTGTATCCACCAATTCTGCAATTGCACCATATTTTTCAAGGGTATTTTTGATAGCTAATGTTTGCATGCCATTGTCCTGAGTAATTGCAAAACGTTTTCCCTGTAGTATTTCTGTATTTTGTATAAACGATGCATCAGTCGGGCTCAAATCGAAGCGAAGACGTGATAACATAGCTTGCTCCGGTTCAGTGTTATTGGTCTTGGTATTGTCAGGAGTACTGATCGTATTATCTGTATTACCGGTATTACTGATGTCATGAATCCATGTTGCCAGTCCGCTTAATGTTTTGATAGCCGCCAGTTTTTCCATAAGGTCATCAGCCTGCTCCAGATTTTCACCAAAACCTATTTTGGTTTTAAGATCCGCGATGATTTCCATACGCTTAATGGAGTCAATACTTAAATCGGCTTCCAGATCTAAATCCAATCCCAACATTTCTTTTGGATATCCGGTTTTTTCACTCACAATATCCAGAATGGCTTTTTGAAGATCTTCAAGAGAGAATGACGATTGGCTCTGTGGTTTTGAGGTTGTGATTTCCGCATGATTTCCATTGGTTTCAGAAACAGTTGTCTCTGTACCTCCTATACATTCTGTAAGCCAGGAAACTAAACCGCTTAAAGTTTTTATTCCTGCCAATTGCTCCATTACCGTATCCTCATTAGCCTGATTGTTGGCAAATGCACCTAGCTCATTACGGAGAGTTCCTATGATTTCAACTCTTTTAATAGAGTCGATGCTTAGGTCGGCCTCCAGATCCATTTCCATTCCTAACATTTCCTGAGGATATCCTGTTTTTTCACTGACAACCTGTAATAATACAGATTTGATATCTTTTGCCGGAGCTTGTTTGGTTGGTGTAATAACAGCGGTAGCAGCTGGTTTATCTCCATTGACCTGTGTAGCGGGGATGGTTACCAGGCCGTTGACATGGTTGGACGCCGGTGCCGGAGTGTGGTATACAGGAGCTTGAGTTATTTGTGGATTCTGCCCTAAAAAGGAAAGCATAACGTCACGTTGTGCCTGTATAAGCAGTTTCATACTATTTAAATATTCCTGCAGCATACGTTCAGCGGCTGGCTGGCTTTCAGTTGCAGGGGCTTGTTGATTGGTGAAATTGTTCATTTGAAGAGGGTTTAAAATAGGTAATGCACCATTGGTTGGCAATGAGCCTGTTGTTGGATGAGCAGCTTGCCCATTAACACGCCAGATGGCAGGATTTTTCTTATAAAGATCAGGTTGATCAATCTGGATCAATTTACCGTTACGGCCTTCGAAAAGCTTGTTGAGGTCGAAATGTCGGCCTGTACCCAAATATTCGGCAAGCATGCAAAGAAGATGGCTGAATTTATTACGGCTGTTATCCTCTACAAAAAGAGTTAATTGATCTTTTCCCAGACAGGATTGGGTTAACCCTGTAAGTACCTTACCTGGCCCTACTTCGATGAAGATTCTTGCTCCATCGTCATACATTGCCTGGATTTCTTCTACAAACCTCACTGGCTGTACCAAATGGTCTGTCAATCTTTCCTTTATTTCAGATGAATTATTCGGATATGGAGTGGCTGTGGTATTCGACCATACAGGGATCTCCATTTCCCGGAAAGGAACATCTTTTAATACTTCAGTGTACAAATCTTTGGATTTGGCGAGTAAAGGACTATGGAATGCACAGGCAACCTCCAGTTTCTTAGCTGAAATACCTTCCTGTTTAAGAACCTCCATTAATTGGTTGATAGCCGGTGTGCTTCCTGCGATCACACATTGTGAAGGAGCATTGTAATTGACAGGATAACAACCTTCTACTTTTGCGAGGATAGGTTGTAAGCGTTCTTTGGTTGCACTCGCAGCCAGCATGGTGCCCGGATCTCCTCCTTCTACAGAATTCAAAATGGAATGTGCACGTTGGATACTTAAGTCAACCAGTTTTTCTTCCCCGAATACACCGGCAAAACACAATGCAGGTAATTCACCATAGCTATGGCCAGCCAGCATATCCGGAACAATACCTAATGATTTCAGGAATTGAGCCAATGCAAGGTCAACGATACCTAAAAGAGGCTGTGCTAAGCGCGTATCTTTTATTGTTTCTTTTTGTTGTTTTAACGTCTCTGGATCAAAAGTAGTGGAAGGGAAGACTACTTTTTCAAGCTCCGGGTAATCTTCCATAAGCTTGCGCATCGCAGGGAAAATTACAAACAGGTCGCGAGCCATATTGATTCGCTGACTTCCTTGTCCCGGGAATAAAAAGGCTACCTTACCAGCACGTTTATTAACCGTGAAGGTGTCTTTAGTTTCAATACCGGATTGGATCAATTCGATTTTCATCATCAGATCTTCAGCGGTGTCAGCAACAATACTTAGCTGTACAGGCTTTTCTGAGCCAACTGTTAAGCTGTAAGCAATATCTTTTAAAGAGATGCTGTCGTTGATTTCCAATAAAGATTTTACCTGAACCAATTGGTTTTTGGCTTCTTCGTAAGTGTCTCCGCGGAATACAAACAATTCTGATGGCCAGGATTGTAATACAACAGATTCTTCTTGTTCCGTATGATTGGCAATCACCGTATGGAAATTAGTTCCGCCAAACCCAAAAGCGCTGATCCCGGCATAACGGTTTTTGTCGCTCCATAGTCCGCTTTCTGCATAAAAAGCGAAAGGGCTGGTTTGTGCATTATAATAAGCATTGGGCTGTTGAAGATGCAAAGTAGGAGGTTTTACACCGTGATACACTGCTAGAGAAGCTTTGATAAGACCTGCTAATCCGGCTGCGCATTTGGTATGTCCAATCTGTGTTTTTACAGATCCTAAATGCGTTTGACCAGGCAGAGCTCCTGAACGGCTGAATAAATTGGTCAGTGAACTAAGTTCCGTTTTGTCTCCAACTACTGTTCCCGTACCATGAGCTTCAACCAATCCTACGGATGCAGGACTGATACCCGCTTGGGCATAAGCACGCTCTAAAGCACGTACCTGACCTACTTTTCTTGGTGCGGTAAGTCCAAGAGCTTTACCGTCACTGGATCCTCCGACCCCTTTGATCACTGAATAAATGCGATCACCATCACGTAGTGCATCATCATATCTTTTTAAAACAAGAATAGCAATCCCTTCTCCAAGGGCAATACCATCTGCCTCACTGTCGAATGTGGCACATCTTCCTTTTCGGGAAAGTGCATGGGTGCTGGAAAACATAAGGTAATCATTAATACCATTATGTAAGTCAGCTCCACCGGCAAGAACCATATCTGATTTGCCTAATATAAGTTCCTGGCATGCCAGTTCAATAGCTGCTAAAGAAGAAGCACAGGCAGCATCTACCGTATAGTTTCTTCCACCAAGGTCTAATCGGTTGGTGATTCGTCCTGCGATTACATTCGCTAGAATACCAGGGAAAGAATCCTCTGTGGTATGTGGAAATGCTTCTTTAACCTCGTCATGAAGTTCTCCGAAAACCTGCTTATAATAGCCTCTGAAGCTATAGCTGTTGGCAAGATCATTGCCTCCTTCGGCTCCGATAATTACGGAAATATTTTCTCTGTTGACTTGCTTTTCTCCATATCCTGCGTCTTCCATGGCGCGCTTGGCAACCAGCAATGTCAATAATTGTGTCGGTTCAATGGCTGCAAGGGATTGTGGTGGGATTCCAAATGCAAGCGGATCAAAATCAATTTTTGGAATAAATCCACCCCATTTGGAGTGGGAAACATCCGGTCCGTCTGAATCCGGATGATAGTAAAGGTCCTTATTCCATCGTTCATCAGGAACTTCTGTAACACTGTCTTTTCCAAGAATGATGTTACGCCAGTATTCCTCCAGATTTTTAGCACCTGGGAAAATACATTCCATTCCAATAATGGCAACATCCAATGGTTTTTCGCTGGATGATGGCTGCTCCGGTAAAGCAGCGTGTTCGATGTAGCTGTAATTGTCTACAGCAACATCTTCATGGAGCGCTGCAATAGAGACAACACGGTCATGCATGGTGGCAACCTGTCCGATCATGTACATGCCAAGATCCAGCTGCTCGTCTTTAGGAATGCTTACAAGTTTGTCGCCTTGACGGTCAACTCCCTTGGCAGCAATACGCAAGCGGCCTACATTTAGTTTTTCCAGGTGCTCCCAGGCTTGTTTTTTATCCACTCCTGCAGCCAGAAGTTTTGTTTTTTCAGCATTAAAATATTGTGCAAATGCAGTATTTAAACAACGGGTTTCGTGTCCGGGTGCTGTTTCCAGTAAGACGGTATCTTTTGCCTGCATAGCCTGCAACTGGAATTCTTCCTGAATCGCTCCTGTAAGTACAGCCTCGTGAGTATAAAGATAGGCTGTTCCCATTAATACACCGATTTTTACTCCTCTGGCAGCTAACGGAGCCGCCATAATAGAAATAAATGCTGATGAAAATGCATTGTGAATACCTCCTGCAAAAAATACACTGATATTTTCAGGATGATCTTCTTTTAAGATGCGTTCAATCTGTTTTTCCCAAAGAACCATACTTGAAAGGGGACCTACATGGCCTCCGCATTCACGTCCTTCAAAGATGAAGTTTCTGGCTCCTTCTTTTAAGAAAATATCCAGTAAGGCTGGGGAAGGAACATGTAAAAATGTTTTGATTCCTGCTTTTTCGAAAACTTTAGCCTGTGCGGGTCTTCCTCCGGCAATCAGGACTACGGGAGGTTTAGCTTCCAGGATATATGAGGTTTGTTCTTCTCTTAGTTCCTGAGGAGCAAAACCTAAAATACCTACACCCCAAGTTTTTTCGCCGGCAAGCTTTTGAGTTTCCATTACCAAAGCTTTTGCCTGTTCCCCTTTAAGTAAAGACAAAGCTACGAAAGGTAGAGCTCCCGCTTCGGCTACAGCATTAGCAAATAAAGGAACATCGCTGACGCGGGTCATTGGTCCTTGTGCGATAGGATAGCGTAGACCCAGTTCTTTTGCAAGTATATTGTCCTGATCAATCACCTGAAGAGCTTTTGCCTGTTTCAGATGTCCGTACATGGCTTCTTTATACCCGAAGACCATTTTTTTCAGGGTTTTAAAATCTTCATACAAATCTATTGCTAACGAAATATCTTGTCCCATTGGGATATAGCTTTTCGTAACATCAAGATCAGTAAAGTATTGCTGAAGTTCCTTAGCGCTTATGTTTTCCGGTAAGGTTGGTGAGTTAGGTCTTACCAGTACCCGGTGGTTGGCTATAATTTTGGTTTCGGTTCCATTTAATTTTGAGCATAGATCTTTTAGCTCCTGAGGAACTGAACTCTCCGGAAACAGAGCTAGCTGGCTGTCTAATATGACCCCTGTTGCTCCCAGAGCTTTTACCGCAGCAGCAGTATGGAGGCCTATTCCTCCCTGTACCCATACCGGGATGTTTTGAATTTCATTGATGATACGCTGAAACAGAATAAAGGTAGACTCATATCCGACAAGTCCGCCGGCTTCGTTTCCTTTTATAATAATCCCTGTTGCACCCATCTGTTCGGCCTCCCTGGCCTCTTCCAGACTGCTTACCTGGTAGATAGCAGGTAAATTATGGGAGAATGGCTTTGAACTGTCAAACGGCAGGATAGCAAAGCTTGCTTTTTCCGGAATTTGAAGTGAAGTAAAAGGGTCGCTAGGAAAATAAATACCACAGGATGGTATATCTATCTTATCAAGTTGATTCAAAGCTTCCTGAGCGGTCGTTAACTCATGTCCTAAGCTTAAAACTGGAAATGCACCCGCCTGATGTAATCCAGACAAAAGGTGGGCATCCGGCTTTTCAAAAGGCGTTAGTCCAATAATGGTTAAGTTTTTCATGGCATTTATGGTATTGAATTGATTTTCATAACAAAACAGGGTCACCTTTTTGCATCACGGTTGTTGTTTTTGTTACGAGAAAATAAAAATTATTAATATATAGTTTTTTTAATAATAAATGTAATTTGATAATGATTCCTTAATTGCAAAAGAGGTTTGTTTTCCACATATGATTAGCAGATAAGCTCTTTGGAATAAGATTGATGTCCGGCTTTTCAAAAGGCATTAAGCCCATAATGGTTAAGTTTTTCATTGCATTTATGGTTTTGAAGTGTGTGCAAGAGGTTTCATAACAAAAACGCTAACCTTTCGGATAATGCGCAATTGTTTGTTATGACGGAATAAAAGTAATTAATTTCTGTGATATTTTTAATAATAAAGGTAATTTGATAATAATTTCTTAACAAAGAAATGTTCAAAAGACCAAATACTGTTAATAATCTGCAGTTTATAATTTTTATTCTTAGAAATAAAGCGGTACAATCTGTGCGATTATAATTATAAAATTTATAATTATTTAGTAATATGAAGCAAATATATGAATAAAAATAAAATATTTCAATAGTCAGAGACTTGTTTTTATATATTACAAAAATATAATATGTATAGCCGTCTGTAAAAGCAGGGGCAGGTTTCCTTTTCTGAAATTTTTCAGATGACCAATACTTTCTTGGAGATGCTTTTTAATACGCTATTTCTTTAGGATTATTCAAGGGCTGAGTGACCTGGAAAGCGGTGCTGTAAATGACGCTGTTTTAAATTAAAATTAAATTAAATAAAACTTAGCATATATTTAATTTTTTAAATAATCTGTAATATTCATAGAAGAGGATTTAATAAATTAGCCTGTTCAACCGTTAAAGGTTTAAGCTGCTAATAACAACATTATGAATAACTCAGGGAATAGAATCAAAAGAAACAGGCAAATCCTTTGTAAAGCAGAATTATCTTTAGGAATACAAATAATACGCAGAGCGGTATGGGTTGTTCTCCTATTAGTATCTGCTATTGGTTTCGGTCAAAGCCGTAATTCTTCATTTGATCTTTTGTATCATCAGATGGAACAAAAGAATTTTTTCAAGGTGCGTGAGATTTTTGCCGGGGCAAAAGAAAATTTATCTAAAGATTACCGTTATTTTACAGAAGCTGTATTGTATAATGCTTTTAATAAACCTGAGGGATCTAACCGGATTATTATGCAATTGCAAGCTTCAAAAAATAAGCTTCCGGATTCACTGATGCTTAAAATATGGCGCCTTAAAGAAGACAACTGCATGAAACAGTATGATTATGCAGGTGCTAAAAAAGCAATAGAGACTGCTCTTGCTCAATATAACCATCTTCTTAAGGATGAAGAAAAAGCCGATTTTAAGAATAATCTGAAGATCTGGACTGCTCTGGAAAATCAGCCTCGACAACAGGTTAAACTGATTGGGCCGACCCGTCTGAAAATGAATATTATTCCGGCCGGTATTGATGTGGATGCCATTATAGGTGCTTCTGTCAAAGCGGATCTTGCGGTTTGTAAAAAACTGACTTTTGGAAATGTGATCGTAGAAAATGCGATATTTCTTGTGTTTGCAGATGAAGCTTTAAGTTTTCCACAGATGAACTACCAAATTAATGGGATTCTAGGGTTTCCTGTTATTGAAGCACTCAAAGAAATACAACTGACTCAGGACGATTATTTTATGGTGCCGGATAAGGAAACAAAAATAAAAGCACCGTCAAATATGGCCATTGACGGTTTATCACCGCTTATTTTTATCGATGGTCAACATTTCACTTTTGATACCGGTGCAGATCATACGATGCTATACGAACCTTTTTACCGGGAAAATAAAAAAGATATTGATCAGCAATATCACCTCGTGAAAATTGGAATGGGAGGAGCAGGAGGAAAAACCGAACACGATGGATTCAAAGTGAATCATACTTTTCATATACTGGGAAAAGAGGTATCTCTTAAAGAGGTTAACTTATTGAAAAACAAAATTAACAAGGAAACTGTTTACGGAAATATTGGCCAGGATGTAATTCGTCAATTTAGTAAAATGACCCTGAATTTTGATCAGATGTTTATTAAATTTGATTAAAAACAATTCTTTTTCCTGATATTCTGTTGGGTTGAACTCCTTTTACCCGAAAAAATAATTATATTTTTGGGGATAATTTTATTTAGACATTTTTTAATTGTTAAGCATGATCAATTGTGCGAAACAAATTTCAATAGTATGATGAGAAAATATTTTACTTATATTTTACTTTTTGGATTTCCTTTGTTTGGGTGCCAAAATAAAGTGGCTGAAAACTCCACTTATCAACAGAACTGGATGGTATTGGAACAGGAGAATAAAGCATTAGCTTTTGATGCTGATATGAAGCTGTCCGATGCTGAAATAACATTAGATAAAAAGCTGTTTCAGATGCGAAAGCAACTTCTTGCCGAAACAGATCAGCAAAAAATCTCTTTGTTTAATAGTTCTTTTAATCAGCTAAAACCATTAATAGAAAAAAGTAAACTGTATGAAGTAATTCAGTCAATGCCTAAAGGCAGTTTACTGCATACCCATAGCGGAGGGATAACAGATGTAAAATGGCTGATCACAGCAGCAAGAAAGTACAAAGAATGTTATGTGTATGATCAGGCTGATCACGATCAATTTATTTTTGGACAGCTTGCTTTTTTTGAAGAAGGTAAAGTACCAAAAGGATTTGTTAGTCTTGATAAAAAGCTGGCTTCAAATCCTGGCTTCGAAAAAGAACTGACCGAGCTTCTGATCCTGAAGCGAGATGCGTTATGCGGTTATACAGATTACTGGATTGAATTTGAGAAACGTTTTAAGCGCATCAGCTTATTGCTGCCTTATCGTCCCTTTTTTAAGGAATATTATTTGAAAGGCTTCCAGGATTTAGTGAAAGATAAAGTGCAACATGTGGAGATCAGGTTTGTCTTTGACGAGCTTTATGATTTCAAACATGGAAAATACCCATTGAAGACTTCAATTACTGATTTGCAGGATGTGGTTAAAGAAATACAGAAAACACAGCCGCAATTCGGGTTGAAATTGATTTATTCAAGCTTTAAGTTTTTAGATCCGAAAAGTATTGAAAAGCAACTTGAAATAGCCTTTGAGCTTAAAAAAGAATTTCCTGATATGATTTCAGGTTTTGATCTTGTTGCCGATGAGGCTGCCGGAAACAGCGTCTATTCTTTCCGGGAAAATTGGGTGAAATTAAATGAACTGACTAAAAAGTACGGGGTAAAGATGCCTCTCTTTCTTCATGCCGGAGAAAGTAATTCTGTTTTTAATAAAAATATTCTGGATATTTCAACATTGGATAATCCAAGGATTGGACATGGGTTGAACCTGATTTATTTCCCAAAGACCATGGAGCTTATCAGAAAACAAAATAAACTGGTTGAAGTGAGTCCGATTAGTAATCAGATTTTAGGGTATGTCAGTGACCTGAGGAATCACCCTGCAAGAGTTTTACTGAGTAATGGAATACAATGTTCTATTAGCAGTGATGATCCTAGTGTTTATGGATATGAAGGACTCAGTTATGATTTCTGGGTAGCTTTTGTCTATTGGGAGCTTGATGTAAAAGCATTGAAAAAACTGGTTTTCAATTCGGTTAATTATTCTTCTATGAATGAAAGTGAAAAAAAGGAAGCAGTAAAGCATCTGAATACTCAATGGAATGATTTTATCCGAAAAATGAACCTGGAATTGAAATAAAAAACGGATCATAAAATTGGTACGGACTACAAGATAAAAAAGGCTATCTCTTTTGAGACAGCCTCTTTTATTGTTATAACGGTAGTGCATTGTTTAAAAAGCCTTAAAGATGTTACGATTGAATTGTTTGATTTTCTTATTTTTGATATATGGAAAATTCAACATTGAAGAATACAGAAGATTTAAAAGATCTTAACGTGAAGCTTAAAGGTTTTAGAGTTTTTGAGGTTGAAGAATCATTGAGAGGTATTCCTGAGTATTCCAGGAAGGACTTTTATAAAATATGTCTTCATAAAGGAGAGAGTACCATTCATTATGCTGATAAAAGTGTATCGGTTAAAGGATATACTTTGTTTTTCGGGACGCCCCACATTCCATATTCATGGGATATCAATTCTGAAAAGCATAATAGCTATAGCTGTATTTTTACAGAAGGATTTTTAAGCAATAATGAACGGCTGGAAAGTCTCCATAATTCACCTCTTTTTAAAGTGGGAGGAACTCCTGTTTTTGCATTGACGGAAACTTCCTATGAATTCATTAAGTCTGTGTTTGAAAAGATGATTGAGGAACAGGATTCCGTTTATCATTATAAAGATGAGCTTATTAGGAATTATATCAGCCTTATTATTCATGAAGCTCATAAAATGCAGCCTTCTGAAAACTACTTCACAACAACCAATGCTTCCTCCAGGATTTCCGGATTATTTATGGAGCTTTTGGAAAGACAGTTTCCTATAGAGAATCCTAATCAACCGTTAAATATTAGAAACCCGAATGATTTTGCAGAAAGATTAAATATTCATGTGAATCATCTCAATCGTTCTGTTAAGGAAATCATAGGTAAAACAACCAAAGATCTTATTACAGAAAGGATTGTTACGGAAGCTAAGGAGCTTCTGCATTATACAGACTGGAGTATAACTGATATTGCCTATTCTCTAGGGTTTGATTATCCTACGTATTTCAATAATTTTTTCAAGCGGGTCACCGGAATTACTCCTAATGCATGGAGAAAGACTTCAGCTGTTTAAAGGGTGTCTTCTGATTTTTAAACTTAAATATTTCTACGCTAACAAGTAAAAATCCCAGCACTGCTGAGATTTTAAAATTACCTGTAATAATTCTGAGATCAGTAATCGATCATTTTGATTCTCCGGGTTTGTGCTTGTGCGGTTTTAGATCCGGATGCTTTGGTTTTGTTTCCGGTGTTACCCTCCTCCTTTTGTCCGGAGTTCCGTCAGACTTATCAGGTTTTGGTCCTGGTTTAATTGCTTTAATGGTTTCCATAATCAATTTATTTAACACACTAAATTTAAGGTAAGTTACATTGGCTACATTACGGATAACCGTATGGATTAGAACTTTATTATTGTTATTTAATTGCTTTCAAAGGAGGCTAAAGTTAGCCTTCACAAAGAAGACGTTTCGTTAATTTCTTTTGAATAAACTAGCTGAAAACAAGGATGTTTTTCAATGGTATTTTTTCACAAATTTGCCTTTTGTATGAGTGTAAACAAAAAGAGTAAAGCAATGAAGAAAATAATTTTAATTTTTTTATCCTTAGCGGTGATTATTTCCTGTAAGGATAAGGCACAAGAAACACCAAAAAAATTAATAAAGTATCATAAGGAAATTCAATCCGGTAGAAAATCAACGGTTCCTAAGCTGAGTCCGGATGAAGTGATCACCGCAGACTTTAGAATTCTTTTGCCAAAAGAATATCGGGATTTGGGAAATGAAAATGAAGTCAATGAACTGACCAATAATTGGCTGGATTTACATCAGAAAAACGGAAAATATTATTTGGGGAAAGCTGACTATACCATTTCGATAGGGTATTCTGAATGTTCAGGAGATTCTACCAGAATCATTAATTCTAAATATAATACGATTTTACTGTTAGGTAATTCACGATTGGAAGCGGGTGAAGTAAAGGCTGTTACAATTGAAAAAAATAAAATATGGCCAAAAGAAAAATTAAAGTTTCGTTTTGGAAATGAGGAGTACACACTGCGTGCGGAAGGAAAAGTCCTTTCATCCGAAAAAGTACATACGGATAATGGAGAGGAGATATATCAGAATGTAAAAGATTATAAGCTTTACCTGTCCGCCCATAACTCTCCCGAAACATTATTTTTGGAAGAAGAATCGTTTAATGACACTTTTGTCGAATTGCTTTTCATAGGAGATATTGATAGGGATGGAAAGCCTGACTTTATTTTTGGTGCCAACAGGGATTATGAAGAAGAACGGGTGATTTTATATCTTTCTTCTCAGGCAAAAAACGGAAAACAAATTAAAAAAGCAGCTGAAGTCGCCATTCAATTTGATTGCTAAAATAGTCATAGCAAGGTCGGTAGTATCATTCTTTTAATACGTAATAAGAATACATCGATTGGCCTTTTTTCATTTTTATTCCGGGGAGGAGATGACACAAATAGCTGAAAACAGGGATTTCCTGTAATCGTGATTTTACAGACCTTTGTTTCTGTTATTTCAGGACAAAACACAATGAAATTTTTCCGTCTGCCGGAAAAATGTAATATAAAATTATGATGAGATTACCCGGAATTTTAATGATAGTAGCTGTTCTAATAAAACAACACACGCAAAAAATCTTTAAATTTTATCAAATCCAAAATAATGATTTCCTTTTACAGGAAAATGGATGATTTCGGGAGGTCGATGAAAATCTGAAATTGATAAATAATCTATTCACGCCTAATATAAGCCGGCCTGTATGGCTTTTTACATATATCTAAATCTTTAAAATATGAAGAAATTATTTACGTCAGCGGTTTTTGCCCTGATCATAAGCTTCCATGCAAGCGCACAGGAAAAAATCTATTTTGATGAAAACTGGGAGAAAACCACTCAGAATCAAATGGCATTCTATCGCGAAACGGAAAGCAAGGGCAAACTTACTTTAATCAGAGACTTTTATAAAAACGGAACACTTCAGATGGAAGGTCTTGTTTCGGATGCTACACCAGGCGCTGAAATCTATGAAGGTAAAATTACCTGGTATAATCCTGAAGGTAAAGTTTTGAGTATGGGGACCTATTCAGCAGGTGAGCAAATTGGACCGGCTAAGACTTTTGATGAACAGGGAAGGCCTTTGGAAGATCTGATTTATAAAGCGGACGGTACTTTTACAGGTAAAATATACAACTATAAAAACCCGGAAGAACTGTCTTATAATAACGCGATTACAACTTATGAAACTTCCGATAGTTTCAAATCGATTATTTATGATGAGGATATTAAAGGAATCCGTTATGAAATAAGCAACGACGGCAAAGGGTTGATTGAAGCTAAATTTTATGGTGAAAAAGGAAAATTTATTGGTACAAATAGTTCCGCAGATTCTAAAGATAAGGTGATGGTAGCGTATTATGATAATCCGATGAAGGTTTCCAAAATCGAAAAGCAAAATAAAGACGGAATGGTAACAGAAAGTATCATCTACTCCAAAAAAGGGGGAATTTTACAGGAAGAAAAGAAAAATAAAAAAGGCAGCTATCAAAAAACGTATGATGAAACAGGTAAGCAGATAGGTAATCTTACCTATGTGTATGATAAAGAAATTGATTATTACAACCCGCAGGACGGAGAAGAGTATCAGTTTAATTATGAGTTTTCAGGATTCACTAGTGTTAATGTTTATAAAAATGGGTTTGCGGTCCTGAGTAAATATTTCGATGAAAATGGAAAACTAGATTCCGAACAGATTTTAAAAGAAGGAATAACCCAGGAGATTAAGTATTATTATCCGGATGGAAAACTAAAAGGGGCTGTGACCTATAAAGATGATATGCCATACAATGGTACGCTGTACGAAGGACTTGTCGAGCAACATTATAAAGACGGTATTTTAATGAAGTCGAAGTCTTTCAGACTAGAGGGGGATTTAGAAACGGAAACAAAAATCAATGCAGATCAGACATTGTATAATTCTACTATTTATGATGAAAAGGGAGCTGTCACCTATACCTACAGTAAACCGGTCGAACAGGGGGATGGTTTCACAGCGCAGATTGTACAGTATGCTAAAGGAAAACCCGCTAATAAAGCGGTTGTAAAAGATGGTATCCTTGAAAACGGAAAACTTAAATACAAATCTGAACATGGTTTAAAAGAACTGGAGCGCAAAGGAAAATGGATTATGGTAAAAACCTATAATAGGGAAGGAGGACTGATTCAGGATTCTAAAGTACTTGCAGAAAGCCAGGAGACGGATACTTACAATTCGTTAAATACCCTGATTACAGAAGCAGATCTTCAATACGAATTTCTGGAGTCTATATAACCTATTATCATTCACTATCAAAAAATTAACCAAGCTTTTGGCTTTTGTTCGAATAAGTAGTAAATTTTTAAATTCAGTATTTTCAAAAGAAAATACTGAATTTTCCGTTTATTTATTAAATTTGACTCATGCGAAAGAACCTTTATCTCATCATTATATTATTTTCTCTTGTGAGTTGCTATACTTACCAGGTTAAAAAACAAGCCGATACAACAGTTGACAATAAGAAAAAATCTAATGAGAGTGTAGCTCAACAACCGCCTGCTCCTATCAACATTCAGGAGAAACTTGCACCTAATAAAAATGTTAGAATTGACGTTGACGGTAAGACCTATAAAGTCATCGTTGACAGATGGGAAAATGACAGTCTGGTAGCACATCCGGTTCATAATGCTAATAAAATTCTGAAATTCCATAAAAGTCAGATTAATGCAGAGAGAATTGCTGAAAAACGTTTTTCACAACCGATTGCTGATATTATTACTGTAGTTGCTTATGCCAGTGCGGGTGTCCTAATATGGTCACTTGTGAAATAATTTTTTAATTTTACCTCGCTGCGCAAAGTTCCCTGATTTTGAGCCCATCTTTTCAACAAACTTGGCTCGTTTTTTTCGGTTAATTCTTCAAGGATCTATGTGCTATTTCTGCTTTTCAAACGCCAAAAAACCATCTGACGATTCACTTTTTTCTTTTGTTTTTAAAGAGAAGACAGGATGTTGACTCAATATTTTCATGGTTGGTGATTCTCCTTTCCAGTTCATGTTTTTATCCAGAAAATAAAAAACAGACCCATCATTGGTTTTAATCTCAAAAAAATAGTCCGTGAATTTGTTTAGCGTATTTCTTACAGGCATATACGTAATTTCTTCTATTTGCTCAGAAGTATAAGGCGTTTCGTTGATGATCAGACTGTCATTCGTCAGTAAAACATTCGCAGGAGGAAGGTGTTTTCTCAGCATCCGATATTCTGTTGAACAGACCAATAATAGAAAAAGAAAACATAAAATACTTGGAATAGCCCAATTAACAGGGTCTTTTTCTTTGGTGTAAAGATAAATCGATATGGTCACTACATGAACACCAATTACAATGACTCCATATCTGAAAAAGAAGAATTCGAAATAACTAGGATTTAATTTTTTCATAAATAAGAATGTTGGGCTTTTGCTACCATTAAATGGAGCTGGCAAAAAATGTATTTCGTTCTATAAAAATACAAAACTTTACAGGAATATTTAATCTGAGATTTCTCAGTAGTTTGGGATATAAAGCATTTAATTTCATGACAAAAAGATCATGATAAATTCTATAGATACGGACATGTCTTTATTAATAGCCGAGTATTAAGCAGTTTATTAAAAAACGATAATCTAATCTTTTTGATACTAAAGGAATGGCTGGCTATTTGATGGTCAGATTAAATAGTAAAGCATTCTCGTTAATCACTTGAAATATTTGTTTAATTGTATGATACAAGTGATACTAGAAAGTAAATATGTAAAAACAAGTTGTCATGATTAACAAAATAAAAGAATTTAAAGATAACGCACTTGCTCTGGAGATATTGGGGGCATTCACGGAAACAGATGCTTTGCTGATAGAGCAGCTTTTCGAGGAAAAGTTGAATATGGGATACCAGCATGTCAACATACTCATTAAAGTCAAAGATATGTCAGTGATTAAAGATATGAAATTAAAAGGCTTTTTGGAAGGCGAGCTATGGGGAATACAACACTTCGGAAAGATAGGGCGTTGTGCTGTTGTATCTCATTCTGATTTTATGAAGTCAATAGTCAATATTGAAAATGAAGTCCTGCATTTATTTAATTCTGCTCTGGAAGAGAAATATTTTGATGAAACAGAGTTAGACGAAGCATTAAAATTCATAGCACCCAATGAATAAATCAGAAGGTTAAAATTGGACAATTAGAATCTTTACACCCTTTCTGCTGGCATGAGCCTCTGACTCGTGTCTAAATAAGATAGTTTCATTATATTTCGAAAACTTCAAGTAAATTTTATGTATTTGTAAACATTTATAAAAATAAACCCTAACTCTCGCCAGGATTTATTCATTTTTATACTTTATCCAAAGCAAACAAAAGTTTAGTTATGCTTCCGTTTTTAGATAGAGCTTTTATTAAAATCGATAGCCAATACTCAATCCATACTTGGCAACCACATTATGATCTGTTTTGTCTGCATTGAACAAAAGTTTTCCGTAGCCTGCATTGGCTTCAAAAACCAATCCTTTTTTTGTGACTAGTTTATAGCCAAGACCAGCACCCAGTGCAACATCATAAACATCTTTATTTTCAGTGAATGTCAGACGGTCTGGTGAGTATATTTTTTTTCCATCAATGGAAGTGAACATTCCAAATCCTTCGACAAAAAAACCGGAAGCATATTTTTTACCCAAATAATATCTGTAATATGGGGAGATGTAGTAATTCAAATCCTCGTCTTTTGTATGATCATAAACAAAAAATGCAGAGATCCCCAGGGATGAGTTTTTGTTTAGATATCGTTCAAAATTTACTTCCACAGCCCCGGATAATGGCGCTATTAAATTTAATCTGATTTCATTGTTTTTCTGATTAGGATTTGCACCCGTTTCATTTTGAGCATTGACAGAATAAAAAGCAAACAAAATGATTAGTAAAAAGGTTTTTTTCATAAAAATTAAGGCGGGTTTCAAAAGCTTAAAAATGGATAAAATGGTACTTATTTGCTGGTATTTTTATATTCATTGGGTGTTTGACCGGTAACTTTTTTAAAGGCTTTATAAAAAGTTGTTTTTGAAGTAAACCCGGATTCTAATCCCATCGTCAGTAAAGTATAGTTGTCATATTCCGAATTGGATATCATTTCCTTGACTGCTTCCACCCGATATTGATTAATATAATGAGCGAAGTTGTCTCCTGTTATTGTGTTCACAATTTGTGAAACATATCCTGCGCTTATGCCTAGTTTTTCAGCAACTTTTTCTCTGTTTAATGTACTGTCGGTATAAATGTGCTCGTCTTTACAAAGAAGTTCCAGTTTTTGAAAATAAAGATTATCTGCCGTGATCGATTCCTTATATTCTTGTGGCGAACTCTCTTGTAGAATTTGCAGATGGGGATACGAAACAGCTGAATCTTGATTTAGAAAAAGGTAAATAGCCTCTTTGTTTTTGGCCAGTTTATATTTGTAAATACCTATATAAGCGGTCCAATGAATGATAAATGTTGCGCATAAAGCCAGGGCACTCATCGTAGAAGAAATATCATAGTTAAGAAGTAAGCCGGCCAGAGCGGTAATAAGCCAGACAAATAATACTGAAGAAACGAGTGTTAATAAAATAAGTATCCATTTTTTTTCCTGTGAATCTTTTAAATGTTTTATCTTAAAATAAGAGTAAACCGGAAGGAATGGAATGAATGTAACAGCTAAAAAAAGTTGAATCAGACCAAGTATTTGGATGATAACGATGCCTGACTCAGAAAAAGTATAAACTCCTGCCACATGATCAAGATCGTTGATAATGTTAAGGGCAGCGGAATAGGCAAACGGAATAAAACACAAATAATCTTTTTGTTTACTTTTTCCAGTGTAATCAGTCCTGTTTTTAATAAAAAGGTATAGGAAAGCAGGCATCAGAAATACCCACTCGATGTTGTCTATTATATGAAGAAGAGGATAGGAGGTAAATACCTGTTCGATATCAAAAACATGAGTCAGTAATTTAATGGAAAGAGTAAATAATAAGTAGGCTAAATACTTATTTGACTTACTATTGAATAGGGAAGACTTTAAGATCACTAAGCCTAAGATGATTCCCTGGAAAATCGCAATATTTAAAAGTGTTGTATAGATCACTTTTATGAAAATTGTTTTAAAGATTTGCTTTGGCGTGCCATGGTAATTAATTTCTTTTAAATATACCTCTTTCATACGGATTGATAAAACGAATTTATATTCATACTGATGATTTCCGCTGCACAAAGTCTCTCAACTTTAATATATTTATAACCTAGCATCATATTTCTTTTATATTTTCGGTGATATGAGCATTAATACTATCTTTAGATAGAAATAATCATGTGTTTAGTTATTTAACCAAAAAAATAGTATGTTATGAAAGATGATGATGAAAACCACTGGAAATTGGGCATTTTTTATTATAATAAAGATGACAAAAGGCTTTTTCCGCCGAAAAGAAATAAATTTTTAGGTTGGACGGTTAACTTTGCTAATCCTTATTCTATTCTGGCCATGTTTTTATTAATTACCTTATTTATACTCATAGCAGAATATATTAAAGAGATGTAATTGTTTAATTTTTAATCGTTTACCTCGTATTTTATTCGTGTTCGACGAATACAAGCTATTCAAGAATAAAAATAGAACAATCCCTTTAAAAAACCTCCAGACTTCGGAAAGCAGAGAGTTCAAAAAAATTCTGAATAAGTGATGTTTACTACATCTATAGTGTAGAATCCTTCAAAATTGACCATCTCAATCCTGTGAAAATGATCAGTTGATTCCTGAGCAAATTGACCATGGTATTCCTGAGCAAATTGACCCCCAAAAAAAAGTCAGAAAACGTGTCTTGAATAACTTAGCCAAAAAATACCAAATGGCTAACAAAAGAATAGACATGTTGAACATTAAACAATTATTACGATTATACACCCAAGGGGTAAGTAAATTGCGGATAAGCAAACAACTGGGTATCTCACGCAATACTGCTAAAAAGTATATCAGCCTGTTCCATGAACACCAGCTTACATATGACGAGCTGATAGAGCTGAGTGATGAAGATTTAGATGATTTATTCGAGACTCCGCCAACCGATATAAGGGATAAGGCCAATATTAAAAAACAACTTGAATCGTTGTTTCCTTACATATCCAAAGAACTAAAACGTGTTGGGGTCACCCGTTATCTGCTATGGGAAGAATACATAGATAAATACCCTTCAGGCTACCAATATTCCCGCTTTTGCCATCATTACCGGGAATGGTGTAAAAAGGTGAACCCTTCCATGCATATTGAACATAAGGCTGGGGATAAACTTTTTGTGGATTATACAGGAAAAAAACTTCACATTATTAATAAAGAAACAGGAGAACAACAGGAAGTTGAGGTCTTCGTATCCATACTTGGAGCCAGTGGCATGACCTTCGTAGAAGCTACAAGAACCCAGGGGAAAGAAGATTTTCTTGGAAGTCTTACCAAAACCCTGCATTATTATGGAGGAGTTCCCGCAGCTATTGTTACCGATAACCTGCGTACAGCCGTAAAAAAGAGCCATAAGTACGAACCTGTCATCACTGATTCTCTTCTGGATTTTGCTTCCCACTATAGCACTACAATACTTCCTACGCGTACCTATCATCCCAAGGATAAGGCTTTGGTTGAAAATGCGGTACGCATTGTGTATACCCGCATTTTTGCTCCATTGCGTAAAGATCACTTCTTTAGCCTGGAAGCATTGAACAAAGCTATAGAAAACCTGCTGGAAGGATATAATGAAGCTCCCATGAAAAGAAAGAAGTATTCCAGGGCTGATGTTTTCCGTGAGGTTGAAAGACATGCATTATCCCCACTACCAGCTATGATGTACCAGCTCAAGCATTCTGCACGTGCTACCGTTCATAAGACCAGCCATGTATATTTAAGTAAAGACCAGCATTATTACAGTGTTCCGTTCAGCTATATTGGTAAAAAAGTAAACATTATTTTTAGTAAAAATACAGTCGAGATTTACTATGACCAGCGCAGAATAGCATTCCATAACAGAATCCTGGCTAAATATCAGTATACGACTGTAAAAGAACATATGCCTTCATCTTATCAGTTTATGACTGAATGGAATCCCTCCCGGTTTATCTCTTGGGGAAGGTCTGTCGGGGAATATTGTGAGCAGTACATCATCAAAATCCTGGAAAAGAAACAGCATCCTGAGCAGTCCTATAAAACCTGCCTGGGAATCCTTTCATTATCAAAAAAGATCGGCAACATAAGACTTGACAATGCCTGTAAAAGAGCGTTGGGATATGAAAAATACAGCCTTGCCATGATTAAAAGTATTCTGGAAAGAGGGCTGGATAATCTAACCGATGACGATGCATTTTTTGAAGAAAAGAAACTGCCTAAACACAAAAACATAAGGGGCGGAAAATACTATCAGTAACATCTACAATCATTAACAATTAAATCATTAATACAAAACCTATGAATCAGGCAACATTAGAAAAAATGAAACATTTAAAGCTCCACGGGATGCACAGGGCGTTTTCCACAACAATGGAAACAGGAAGTATCTCCTATACCAATGATGAACTTATAGCCTACTTGATTGAATCCGAGTATGACGACAGGGAAAGCAGAAAGGTAGAAAGATTGATTACCACAGCTAAGTTCAGATACAGGACATTTATGGAAGAGATTACGGCCTCTTCTTCCAGAAATATTGATAAGAATACTATTGGAAGATTATCTTCCTGCGATTTTATATCACAGAAACAGAATATTCTTATTACAGGCAGTACAGGAGTTGGAAAAAGTTTTATCGCAACTGCCATTGGATACAAAGCCTGTACAATGGGATATAAAGTCATGTACTTCAGCATCAACAAACTCTTCTCAAAGCTTAAGATGGCTAAGGCAGACGGATCTTACCTTAAAGAGATAGACCGAATAGAAAAGCAGGATCTTATTATCCTTGATGATTTTGGATTACAATCCCTGGATAATCTTAAACGTCAGGATTTTATGGAGATTATAGAAGACAGACACGGAAAACGTTCCACTATTATTGCTTCGCAACTGCCTGTAAGTGCCTGGCATGAAGTCATTGCGGAACAAACAATAGCCGATGCAATACTTGACAGAATGGTTCACAACTCCCTGAGAATAGACCTTAAAGGAGAATCGATGAGAAGAAAAAAAGCTGATCAGAAAATCAGCTCAGAGTAAAGATTTATTTTATATTTTTAAACCATCTTTTAGACACCTTTTTTGACTTCATTCTTAGTGGTCAATTTAATCAGGAATTAGGTGGTCAATATCACTGGAATTTACATCTATAGTTTAGTTTATATTATAGGATTAATTATAAGCGGCTTTGTTACAACATAGTTGGTGATATCTGAAATGATGCGAAGAAAGGTTTTGAAATAGTGATGAAAAAATGGTATAAGAGGGTAATCGTGTAAATTATTAATATTATATGAATTTATTATGGGATAAAATAAATTAATGGACTATAAAATTTAAATAATAAGTATAAATTCACTATTTGGGACTATTTTATTTGGAATTCTCTATATGGAGATATATTTTAGTAAATAAAAGTACAAGTACACAATTTTTTTTAATATTTAAAACAGAATATTCATTTTTAAATTTTAAAAATGAACTTATCTAGATTATATGTACAAGAATTAAGTACAAAAAAATGAGATTAGTTGATGGTGGTTTTCTACCAGTGGCGTTAAGCTGCATGGGCTATAATGGAAGCTATTGATGTAGGTTTAATTATTTTATGCTAATTAACAAAGAAAGAATAATAATGTATAAGCGTAGAAAAGATAATATACCACAAAATTATAAATCTAATATCGGAGTAATTATAGCAGTTGCACTAATGTTCTTTGTAGTGGTTCTTGTCTGTAGTAAATAAAAATATTATTTTACAATTTTTCCGCTGTGCAAAGTCTCTCGACTTTGAGCTAGTAAAATAAGATTATTTCATTTAAACTTGCTCCAAAGGGTAGCAGTGATGATAATTAGGATGTATAATAAGCTTACGGAAAACCGTAAAAAGAATATAAAAATATATTTATTATTGTTTAAGAATCTAATATATTAGCTTCTAAACTAATTAACTGATGAAGAGATGAGAATTAAACAAATACAAGTGAGAAATTTTAGACTTCTCGATAATTTTTCTGTCAATATTGAAGATGATATTACCCTTATAGTTGGTAAAAACAATACTGGTAAAACTTCACTATTTGAAGCGATTAATGTTTTTACAAAAGTTTCCCAAGAAATTTCCTTTGAGGATTTTTCGTTAAGTAGTTATCTGAAATTTAAAAAGATAGTTAATTTTATTACTAAAATTGATTTTAACAACATTTCTGAAAAAAGAAAGGAAATTTTTGAAAAGATAATCCAAAACCAAACTCCCAAAGTTCAACTTTTTATTGAATTTGAATATGATATAGAAAAAGATTCTCTTGTTAATTTAAGTGAATTTATAACTGATTTAAATGAAAAAAGAAATGATGCAACTGTTTTAATAAGTTTTGAATCTCTCAATTCATTAGGTTTATTCTCTTCTTTTTTAAATAGAGAAAGAAAAGAAATAGAATTAATTTCTTGGTTAAAAGAGAATCTGAAAAAATATTATCAACTTACATGTCATGCCATTGACAAAGATTCAAATTTTAAAAAAGATATTGGTTTAAATTTTAAATCTAAAATTGAAAAAATTGTTTCATTTGAAGGTATCAAAGCTTCAAGAACTTTAGACGATACAAAATCGGATAAAAATAAAACATTAGCTACTGGATTTTCTCATTACTATCGTGAAAGAGATAAAACTAAAGAAGATGTTAAAAAGCTAGAAGATACTTTAACGAAAGTTTCTGTTGACTTGAAAAATGAATATGAGAAAGTTCTTAGAGAGGTAATACATGATTTGAATCATTTTGGAGCTTCGACACCTATATCCATACCTAAAATTGAAATTGATTCAGAGTTTAATTCAGAAGCTGTAATAAAAAATAATATCAAATATTATTATAAACATGATGATATTAACCTGCCTGAGAGTTATAACGGCCTAGGTTATAGTAATCTTATTTTCATGGTGTTAGAGTTGACAAGTTTTATTGAAAGATTTAAAAATTCAAGTGAAGAAAAAAAGTCTGAGTTTTTGACTATTTTGATTGAGGAACCTGAAGCACATATGCATCCTCAAATGCAGCAGGTTTTTATTAAACAAATTACAAATAAAATTAATGACGCTAAGTCGAATGGTATCAACATTCAACTTATAATTACAACACATTCATCTCATATCATAGCGGAAGCAGGGATTGATATAAAAAAGGGCTTTGATAGAATTAGATATTTTAATAAGATTAATGGTAATCTTGAAGTAAATGATTTTAACAACTTCAAACATAAAAAAAGTGATACTGAAACATTTCGTTTTTTAAAACAATATCTTAATCTTCATAAATGTGATATTTTTTTTGCTGATAAAGTTATTATGGTAGAAGGTATTACTGAGAAAATGCTTTTACCTCTTATGATTAATAAAGTTGCACCCGAACTAAATAAGAAGTACATATCAATTTTAGAAGTAGGTGGAGCATATACCCATAAATTTAAAGAGTTACTAAATTTTATAAAAGTAAAAACTTTAGTTATAACAGATATTGATTCTGTTCATATAGATGATAATAGAAAAGCATGTAGGGTAAATACATCAAATTCTGTTACGTCGAATGCTACTTTAAAAAATTGGTTACCAAAAAAAGATGCAATTGCAGATTTAATTTCAACAAGACTGGAAGAAAAATTTGATGGGAAATTTATTCGAGTCTGTTATCAAATTGCCGAAAATACCGAAAATCAATATACAGCTAGAAGTTTGGAAGAAGCCATAATTAATCGAAATTTAAATTTCTTTAAAAATAAATACAATGATTTGGATAAAGATAAAAAAGTAGTTGAAGTTGATGTAAAATCGAAATTTGAGTTATTAAAAAAAATAAATTTTGAAGAGCAATTGGATTTGTATGAATTATCTCCAAAAAAAGGAGAAAAATCACAATTCGCATTTGATCTCATGACTTTTAAAGCTGGAATTGAAGACTTTAGTTGGGAAGTTCCTAAATATATAGGAGAAGGTTTAGAATGGTTAGAAAAAGATGAATGAGATGACAGCAATAGAGCAAATTATAGAGAATATTGATAATAAAAAAAGTTTTGTATTAGAAGCTGGCGCTGGTTCAGGAAAAACTTATACTCTAATTCAAACTCTGAACTATTTACTTGAAAATAAAGGTGAAGATTTAAAATATAATCATCAAAAAATAGTTTGTATAACCTACACTAATGTTGCAAAAAATGAGGTTATTGAACGTTTAGAGAATCATCCTTTAGTAATAGTTTCAACTATTCATGAATTTTTGTGGGATTGTATAAAATCATATGAAAAGCAGTTGAAAATTGAATTATGTAAGTTAAATGAGATTAGGTATCAAATAGATATAGATTTAGGTATAGATGAATCACGGTATATCCCCAATTTAGTAGATAGGTTAGATAGAATTGATTCAGTTTCTTATAATGATACAGCATTTAGGGATTTTGAAAAAGGGCAACTCCATCATGATGATGTTATTATTTTATCAAAAATGATGTTTTTTGCTTATCCACTACTCACTAATATTTTATCACAAAAATTTCCTTATTTACTAATTGATGAATATCAGGATACAGCAAAAGAAACGATTAACGCATTAGTAGATTCATTGCTCGAAAATAATAAAGATAAAATTATTTTAGGCTTCTATGGGGATTCTCATCAAAAGATTTACAATAATGGTGTTGGTGATTTAGCTAATTATACTCATCCTGATTCTCACAAGCTATATTTGGTTAAGAAGGAGGAGAATTATCGTTCTTCTATAGCAGTGGTAAATCTATTAAATAAATTCAGAACCAATATAGAACAAAAGGCTCAAACCGATGTTGAAGGAAGTGCAAAATTTATTTATTGCGAATATAGGCCAATTAAAACCAGAATTAATAGAAATAATAGGGAAGTAGATGATGAAAGTCGATCCGCCTACAATGCAGAGATTGATTTACAAAAAAAAGAAAATTTTGATAAAGTTGTGAATTTATTAGTAACTAGAGAAAATTGGATTTTTGATAAATTAGATAATAAAAAAAATGACAAAATACTAGTATTAGTCAATAGTGCTGTTGCTAAACGAAATGATTTCTCTAATTTATACAGAATTTATAGTAGAAGATATATTAGAAGTGTTGGGGATGAATTAAATAAAAGGAGAAATGCCTTAATTCAATATTTCGTCGGTTATACTGATAAAAAAATATCTCAGGAAAGAGAAACTGGAATTGAACATTTGGTGAAGTTTTGGGAGGAGTGTAATTATAATGAAGTGTTGCGCTTTCTTAAAAGATATAGCTCTTTATTTGTTGATGGGTATTTAGAACATAAACATAAGAAAATCATAACTGATATTTTAGATGAGTTAATAGTAATTAGAAAAACTAAATCTGTAAAAGAAGTTATGGAATTTGTTGAAAGTAGAAAATTGATAAGAAGATCTGACGCTGTTAAAAAATTTATCGAACAAGTCGGGCTTGATTTTGATAAGTTAGAAGAAGGGTCAGAGAAGAGTAGGTTTGTAAATAACAAAATTTTATATGATTCATTGTTAGGCCTATCTTATAAGGAAATAATCAACTTTTTTGAATTTACACAAAATCATACTGTTTTTTCTACAAAACATGGAACAAAAGGGGAAGAGTATAGAAATGTATTGACAGTTATTGATGATAAAGAATGGGTAAATGAAGCTGAAGGATATAATTTTGAAGGTTTTTTCGATAATACTGATGTTAATGAAGAAAGAAAGTTGAGAACTAGAAATCTTTTTTATGTTGAATGTTCTAGAGCAAAAGAAAATTTAATTGTTTTAGCACTTTCTCCCATGGGAGAATCAGCATTAAATAATATTGAAAAATGGTTTGGTAAAAATAATGTTATCAAACTAGATAATTTTTGAATGTTTGCAAACAACTTATTTATTAAAATTAAAATAATTTAAACCTCATTATTAATATTAAAAATGAAAAATATGTTTAATGAATATCCTGTTAAAATTCAAACAAATTGTATGAGTGAAGAAGATTTGTATGAGCAAATAAACGAAATCAAAAAACTAAATGATAGTGAGGTATATTTATCTCATTTCTTTGATTTACTTGACAATATTCATAATAGGACCACTCAGTTTGAAAAAAATGCTTTTACTATTGATAAATGGATTGAACATTATGAAGGAGATAAAATAGTTACCAGTCCCGATCAGCTTATTTTGTTTTTCGAATATTTACATAGGTTTCACTCTGGTTTAATTTCTAAATCAGATAAGAAGTATACACTAATAAACAGTCCTCAAAAAGAAAATTTTGGATTAGAATTAATTGTCTTGAAAACAATGGAAAATGATTAAAAATATAAATTTCAAAACGATATATCTACTAAAACTGTAAACACAAATAAAATCCCAATAATTATTGGGATTTTCTCTTATTTTGATTTTTAAATTCTTTTTGCAGCTGCTCGATTTCACCCTCAATTTTCTTTAATTCTTTTTCATTTATTTTTGTAAATAGATATAATATATCAATTTCAAAAAAATTACAGATTTTAACAAGACTTTCAATGGTTGGATTAGTTTCAGCTCTTTCAATTCTACCGATATGGTTACTTGAGATATTGAGCTCATTTCCAAGTTGTAATTGTGAAAGTTCTCTTTTGAGCCTATGTAACTGAATAAGCTTTCCAATTTGGAATTTTAATTCCTCTATTTCCCATTTATACATTTAGTAAAGTTTAAGCTTTCTAAAATTTTTCATCAACACATATATGTGTTTTAATGTTTTTTTTCTTACATTTGTACAATAAGCTACAATAAAGTAGCTTTGCGATACTTCAAAGAACAATAGAAGCTATTGCTTAGAATCTCGATCTGAAAACTGGTAATTTTTAACGTACGAGACGATAAGCAGGAAGCTCACGACCTAGGCGTGGGCTCTCTTATCTGTACGTAAGGTATACCAGTACCTCAGATCGGATATTGTAGAGTCCCATGCCGTTTTTATTTTATGCCGTTCTGCTTTTCTACAATCATATTTTTCTAAGTTGCTTCACTACATAAAGTATCATGATAGGATACAATGGAGTGTACAATCCATTGCGGCTTCAGGGCTTTCACGGGAACACAGATTTTATTTCTATTCATCATTTACAATAAAACTCAGCGTACATCGGTAGGCTGGTGGTTTTATGCATTCTAAAAATACAAACTCATGAAAAAGATAAAAACAGATTTTAATACCCGGTTTCGGGAAGGTAAGAAGTACTCCGAGTGGGAGCTGATGGAAATTTTCTTTCAGTTCAATGAGCTGGATGTTTCTAAAGAAAAGCTCAGCAGCATTATGAATTATGCGGTAAAGAAGAGTAGTTGGATCAATGAAGATCCGGCGGTCATCTTTCAGTTTCACCAGTCGATGAAGTTGTTGATCCGGGCAGGGTATCTCATCATGCTGAAGGAAAAGAAATGGACTGTCGATACCCGGCCGGAAAAGATTTCCCCGTTGGTTCTTGGTCTGCTTTCGGAAAAGGAATACCGGAATCCTCTATTGGTTTTCAAAACAGCATTCAGGGAATACAGCATCAAAGAATTTGATTATTTTATGTCCGGAATCGTTTATTTCTCAATGGGTGTTTATGAAAATCTACCAGAGAGGAATATCGTTATGCCCTATATTCATACGGTTAAAATGCTGGATGCTGCACATCTTATCACTCAAAGAAGGAAGGAAAAGAAAATGGCTGACACTAATTAAGGATAAGAAGGTTGAGTGTAAATAAAAGGTTGGGGCTATTGATACAGGTGATTAATACAATAATGATGTGTTTTTCTGACGCAAAGTTTTCATTTTTGAAACTGTTGATATTAAGAGAGCAAAGGATAGAATCCACTTCGTTGATTCGTCGAAGCGTATGGATAAGCCTACCGCTTCATCAGCGACAAAGTCGCATCACTTTGCTCCACTTAAAATAAAGCAGAGTTATCAATAAACTTTGCGTTTATCCCTTTAATTAAGAAATAATTTAACACATGATCTATTGAGTTTTATACTGATGACGTGTTTTTCTGACGCAAAGTTTTCATTTTTGAAACTGTTGATTTTTAGAGAGCAAAGGATAGAATCAACGAAGTTGATTCGTCGAAGCTTATGTAAAAGCCTGCCGCTTCATCAGCGACGAAGTCGCATCACTTTGCCTTCTTAAAATACAGCAGAATTATCAATAAACTTTGCGTTTATCCCTTTAATTAAGAGATAATTTCACATGGTCTATTGAGTTTTATACTGATGACGTGTTTTTCTGACGCAAAGTTTTCATTTTTGAAACTGTTGATTTGTAAGAGAGCAAAGGATAGAATCAACGAAGTTGATTCGTTGAAGCGCATGTAAAAGCATACTGCTTCATCAGCGACAAAGTCGCATCACTTTGCCCCCTTAAAATAAAGCGGAATTATGAATGAACTTTGCGTTTATCTTTTTAATCAAAAAATAATTTCTACCATGATTTGTCGAGTTTTATCAATAGAAAACATCTTTTAAACTTAACCCCAAAAGTCACAAAAGTTTTATTTTTAAAACACTTTAGTCCACTTAAGAAGTTTAAAATAACTCTGCATAAGTTCACATAAGATGAAAATCAAAGATTTTTATAAAACTTAAGTGTACTTCTTTTACACAAAGCATATGACTTAAATAGCTTAAGTGTTTTAAAAGCTTTTGTGACTTTTTACTCCGTCGAACCTTCGGTTTGTGGTTTAATAAAATATTCAAACAGATTTAATATAATCAGGCACATCCAGGTATATAATGCCATAATTTTGTCTATATTTATATATTTAGAAGCATATTAGTATACACGTTTACAAATGTTTAGAAAAATGGCTTGTGTTTGTATTTTGTACTCTAAAGCATGCCTATAAATATGATATAAAAAAAGATAATGCCAATAAACCCAATACCTCCGGACGGAGGCATGTTATATAAAGAAACAGATATGGCTCAGTTTTTCCCTGAACCATTCAATGCAATAACTGCTCTATTATTTTTAGCCATAGCTATTTTTTGGACCATTAAAATGAAGGATAATTTTAAAGAATATCCTTTTTTAACCTACTGTTTGGTCTTATTATATATTGGGGCCATAGGGGGAACTATTTATCATTCATTCAGACAATGGCCGATATTTATCATGATGGATTGGATGCCCATTATGTTACTCTGTTTGTCTGCCGGATTTTATTTTGTAGCTCAGAGCACCAGATGGTACTATGCTGTTGTAATGGTTCTCGTATATTTAATGCTCATGTTTGCTTTAAGAAATTGGATTTTGGTAGATAACCCTTCTCTCTTTATCAACGTAAATTATGCAATCATGGCTTCATTTGTACTTTTTTCGGTAGTAAGGTATTTAATCTATACTCAATGGAAAGCTGGAAAATGGGTGGGCTTTGCTTTATTGTCGTTTGCTCTTGCACTCACTTTCCGTATCATTGATAAACGGGACTGGTTGAGTTTCGGAACACACTTTTTATGGCATACATTTGGGGCGGTAGCAACATTTTGCATGTTTAATTATATCTATCTTACGCGGAATACGATTAGAAAAACATAAGCTGTTTTTATTTTCTTTGAAACTCTGATTCATGCATAGAGTGTGTTTAGATTTAACCACAAAAGTCACAAAAGTTTTTACTTTTTAAACACGTTAGTACACTTTAGAAAGTTTAAAATAATACTGCATAAAAGTACACTGAAGAAAAAAAATCAATGATTTTTTAAAACTTATGTGGGCTTATTTTGCGCCAGGATATCATCTTAAGCTCATTTAAGTGTTTCAATCTTTTGTGGCTTTTGACTCCGTCGAACCTTCGGTTTGTGGTTTATTTTTAACTACAGATGGTAAAAATTTTTGGAGAAAACACTAACTGCACATTGTTCTTTTATTTGTAAACACGTTAGTACACTTTAGAAAGTTTAAAATAATACTGCACAATTAAGTTCACATAAGATGAAAATCTTTGATTTTCGATAAAACTTAAGTGTACTTCTTATCCACAAAGTATATAACTTAAAATAGCTTAAGTGTTTACAAAACTTTTGTGACTTTTGTGGTTTAATAAAAAAAATAAACAGTTTTTTTCGTGAAATTTAGAGTCTAATTCTTTTAATGTTGAAAGAAAAACGATTTACTTATATTTGTCGCAAAGCAAATTTAAATGTTCAAAAAAGTAATCACTGTATTTATTCTTAGCTTTTATACGGTTTTTTGTTCGGCCCAACAGGTTCGACCCTCCAAATCATCTGAAATTTACCGTGAACTCAAAACACTGAAACACCTACCTAAAGTTTTATACCTTGCGGCTCATCCCGATGATGAAAATACAGGATTGCTTTCCTGGTTAATTAACGATCAAAATGTAGAAACGGGTTATTTGTCTTTAACCAGAGGCGATGGGGGTCAGAATTTATTAGGTACAGAACAAGGTGCTGCATTGGGTTTAATCAGAACGCATGAGCTTTTAGAGGCAAGAAAGTTAGACGGTGCCCAACAGTTTTTTACCCGGGCGATTGATTTCGGGTTCTCAAAAAATACGACCGATACCTTTAAACAATGGGA
This sequence comes from Chryseobacterium piperi, assembly GCF_002285635.2. NCBI lineage: Bacteria > Pseudomonadati > Bacteroidota > Flavobacteriia > Flavobacteriales > Weeksellaceae > Chryseobacterium > Chryseobacterium piperi. The sequence goes on from NZ_CP023049.2 coordinate 354,528, forward strand.
TGAAGATAGTATTATAGCGGATGTAGTTTGGGTGATCCGTAAATTCCGTCCGGATGTGATCATTTGTCGTTTTCCTCCTACTGCTGCGGCAGGTCACGGACAACATGCGGCTTCGGCTGTGGTTGCAGAAAAAGCTTTTAAGCTGGCAGGCGATAAAACGGCTTTCCCAAACCAACTAAAATATGTTAATGCATGGCAACCAAAACGGGTATTGTGGAATACTTACCGATTCGGTGCGGTCAATACGACAACTGAAAATCAACTGAAAGTTACCGTTGGGCAATATGATGCGCAACTGGGAATGGGTTATGGTGAATTGGCAGGACTAAGCAGAAGTTTACATAAAAGCCAGGGTGCGGGAACACAGTCTGTAGCCGGCATCAGAACTGAATATTTTGCCCACGTTGTTGGTGAACCTGCAAAAGCAACACTTTTTGACGGAGTAGTTAAAACCTGGACCGCAAAAGGAAACGCTGATATTGACCAATCATTAGATAAAATTATTTCCGCTTTCAATTTCAATAATCCTGATCTTAGTTTACCTGCTTTGCTTGCTTTGCGAAAAAAGGTGATGGCACTGAAGGATGTGGACCTAAAAAGGGATAAAATTAAATCTCTTGACAATATCATTTTAAGCTGTGCCGGGTTTATGGGTGAGGCAGTTACCAATCAGGCTGAAGCTGTTGCTGGGGATCATTACAATTTCAGGTTAAATTTGATTTCAAGAGCTTCTGATCCTCTTGTTGTAGAAAATATAAAGTGGTTAAGTCAGTCGGAAAGTTTCAACAGAAAACTATCAAAAGATTCTTTAATTACCATTCAGCATGACATTCAGATTCCTGCAGATGCAGCACTTACAGAACCTTATTGGTTGGCAAAATCTCCCACGAACGCAGCCACTTTCTCTGTTCCAAACGATACTTTAATCGGTTTACCTGAGGCAGAATCACCACTGAATGTTTTGGTTGGTTTAAGAATCGGTTCAGAAAAGTTTCAGGTTAAACTTCCTTTATCTTTCAAGAAGTTAGACCCGGTGCGTGGTGATGTAGTCGAAGCCTTGCGCATTGTTCCTGCATTGGAACTGAAATTTACACAACCGCTTTATGTAGTCAAAGAAAATGAAGACTTACATTTGAGTTTAAACTTTAAGGTCAATTCCAACAAACAGTTCACTAATGGTAAACTAAGCCTGATGTATAATGGAGAACGATTAGGCAGCACTGATGTAAATTCACTTAGTGGGAAAGATTTTACCGTGGATTACGTTATTCCAAAAACTAAGCTTGCATCAATCAAATCATCTCGCTTGCCATTGGATGCCAATTTTGTCGCAGATGGAGTCACTTATAATAAAAAACAGGTATTAATTCAGTATCCGCATTTACCTTCCTTACAATATTTTGCGCCTGCCACTGCTGTCGTAATGAAAGGCGATATTCAGGCGAAGGTTAAAAAAGTGGGTTACATCGAAGGAGCGGGCGATTTCATTCCTGAGTTTCTACGTATTGCAGGTATTCAGGTGGATGTCTTGAAAGACGAAGATTTTTATGGCAATATAGATGAATCTGGCGGAAATAGTAATCAAAACAAGCTGTCACAATATGATGCCATCGTATTGGGTGTTCGTGCCAATAACACAGAGAAAAAGCTGGGTCGCTGGATGCCTTTTTTATGGTCTTATGTAAAAGCTGGCGGTAATTTGGTGATGCAGTATAACACCAACCAGGATACAACCGTTGACAAATTGGGGATATACAATTTCAGTATTGCCAACAAGCGTGTTACCGAAGAAAATGCTGCGGTTACGTTTTTAAATCCAAATCATAAATTACTGAACTTCCCGAACAAAATTACTGCGGATGATTTTAAAGGTTGGGTACAGGAACGGGGTGCTTATTTCCCTGCTCAATGGGATGCGGCATACGAACCGCTTTTTGAAATGCACGATACCGATGAAGAGTCTCTTCAGGGATCAACTTTATATGCTAAATACGGGAAGGGTAATTTTATTTATACACCGTTAGCATTTTTCAGACAGCTGCCTGCGGGAAATGTTGGGGCGGCACGTTTATTTTTTAACTTTTTATCTGCACAGAAAAACTGATGAACAATAAACTTAAAAATTGGAATATCTGGTACCTATTACTAGCAGTTGCATTAGTAGTTCAGATTGTATTTTATTATTTGTTTACTAAATTCTGGGCATGAGTAATATAGATTGGACAGTTCTCATTTTTACACTTGTTGCAGTGGTTGTTTACGGCGTATTTATAGGTCGTGGCCAAAAAAGCAACGAATCCTACCTGAAAGCTGATAACAAAATGCCTTGGTACATTGTGTTGATAGGTATTATGGCTACGCAGGCAAGTGCCATTACATTTCTTTCAGCACCGGGTCAGGCTTATACAGACGGGATGCGTTTCGTCCAGTATTACTTTGGTTTGCCTTTGGCGATGATTGTGATCTGCATCACTTTCATCCCGATTTTTCAACGTTTAAATGTTTACACGGCCTATGAGTATTTAGAAAACCGTTTTGATAAAAAAACAAGGGTGCTTACTTCATTACTTTTTCTTTTTTCCAGAGGCTTATCAACCGGAATCAGCATTTACGCTCCGAGTATCATTTTATCAAGCGTTTTAAACTGGAATATTTATGTAACCAATATTTTAACAGGTGGCATTCTGTTGATTTATACCTATGTTGGCGGTGCAAAAGCGATCGCTCACACCCAAAAACTACAGTTTCTGATTATTCTGGGAACAATGGCTTTTGCAGGTTATTTGCTTATTCAAAATATGCCAAACGGAATTGGTTTTAACGATGCGCTTTATCTGGCAGGGAAATCCGGAAAGCTTAATGTCATCACCACAGAATTCGATTGGAAAGATAAATACAATATTTGGAGCGGGTTAATTGGCGGATTTTTTCTGGCACTTTCTTACTTCGGTACAGACCAGAGTCAGGTCGGGAGGTATATTACTGCGAAAGACAATACCAATGCAAAAACGGGCTTGTTGTTGAACGGATTGGTTAAAATTCCGATGCAGTTTTCTATTTTATTGATTGGTGCCTTGCTTTTCGCATTCTTTTCTCTAAAACCGGCTCCGATTTATTTTAACGAACGCTCTTATCAACATTTAAAGGAAGCAAAACCTGAACAGGCCGCGGTTTTTGAAAAAGAACATCAGAATTTGCAACTCAAATTTAATGCAGAATCGAAAGAAATTCTAAAGTTGAAAGAAAACAACTCTCCCCAACTCAACAAAACGATTCAGGATTTTAAAAGTACACAGGCTCAAGTAAAAGCATTGCACGGCAGGGTAGAGGAAGCTATCAATCAATCAAACTATAATGCAGAGAAAACGGATACCAATTATATTTTCCTGTATTTCGTAAAAAATACCTTGCCGGTAGGGATGATCGGTTTACTGTTTGCCGTCATTTTTCTGGCCAGTTGGGGTTCCATTTCGGCAGCGCTGAATTCTCTTGCCGCTTGCTCATTAAAAGATGTTCATTTGATATTTAAAAAAGAAATTCCCGATGATGCAACCGAATTGAAGTACAGTCGCCTGCATACTTTAGCCTGGGGTATATTCTCAATCGGCGTTGCCATGTTTGCCACTCAAATGGGTTCTCTTATTGAAGCAGTTAATGTATTGGGCTCTCTTTTCTACGGCCCGATATTGGGGGTTTTTCTAGTCGCCTTTTACTATAAAAAAGTCGACGGTGCGAACGTGTTTATTTCTGCAATTTTATCAGAAATTGTGGTTATTGCCGTTTATAAGTTCGATATCATTTCTTTCCTTTGGCTTAATGTAATCGGGGCAGCGGCAGTCATTATATTTTCTGCAATCGGGTTATTGTTTTATAAGCCGAAAGCAGTAAATTCGTAAACCAATAACAAACAAAAATATTATGAAAACAATGATTAAATCTGTTACCGTAGTTTTTGCTGCAGTGACGCTTTCAGTGAATGCCTTTGCACAGGATACTAAAAAACCTGCCAGCCCTCCGGCTACTGCTACGGGAAAAATTAAAGATGCTACCATTACAATTGCCTATAGCAGTCCTTCTGTAAAAGGGCGTACCATCTGGGGTGGTTTAGAAGCTTATGATAAAGTTTGGCGTGCAGGTGCCAATGAAGCAACAACTTTCGAAACGGATAAAGACATTACCGTTCAGGGTAAAAAACTGGCTAAAGGTAAATACAGCTTTTTCTTAATTCCTAAAGCATCCGGAACCTGGACTGCGATTTTTAACAAAGAACCCAAACAATGGGGTGCTTATAAATACGAACAAGCTAAAGATGCTTTACGTGTTGACGTAAAAACAAAAGCTTTACCAGCAACACAGGAAAATTTAGTTTATAAAATAAACAGTAATGGATTCACAATGGATTGGGATAAAATCTCCGTTCCTGTAGAGATCAAATAAATTTGAATATTAGAAATTAAAATCCCGTTAATGCGGGATTTTTTGTTTATTGTATCAAAGGTTACTATTTGTGACAATTTCAGACTGTTTATTTAAAACAGACTAAGCATTTTACGCTTAAAATGTCGAACATTAAAAATATTAGATTGTAAAAGTTTGATAAAAAAGATGATTTATGGGCATAAAAAAAGAGACAACTATCAAATAGTTGTCTCCTTAAGTGACCTCGACAGGATTCAAACCTGTAACCTTCTGAGCCGTAATCAGATGCGCTATTCAGTTGCGCCACGAGGCCATTGTTTCCTTATTGTTTAAGGGTTTGCAAATATAGCACTTTTTTCTTTTCTTTGAAATATGAAACTAAGAATTTTACTACTATTTGCGTTTTGTATTCTAATATCCTGTAAAAGAGAACAAAAAATTTCATCCAATGGTTGGGATACCATCTCAAGCAGGGTGGAGTATAAGAAAGATAGCCATGCTTTTGAGCTAAAATCGGGGAACTACACCTATAATTTTAGAAAACATCAGACTCCTTTTAGGAAAATTATCTTACTTAATGCAAGTTTAATGGGGTATGTTTCTGCCCTAAACGCAGAAAATTTAGTTATTGGCATTTCCAGTCCTGAGTATATTTATTCTGAAAAAATACAAAACCTGGTGAAAGAAGGAAAAATTCAGAATATCGGGAGCGATCAGAAATACGATGTAGAAAAAATTATTTCTTTAAAACCGGATGCTGTTTTTACCAATTACATTCCCAGTTTTGAGAATACCTATCAGTTATTAAAGAACAATGGCATTCAGGTTGTGTTTCTGGATGAATATATGGAACAGAAGCCTCTTGAAAAAACAGCTTATTTAAAAGTGTTTGGTGGGCTACTGGGAAAGGAGAAAGAAGCGGATAGTCAATATCAGGAAATTGAAAAGAACTATAATGAACTCAGGAAGCTGGCAGCTCAGGCAAAGGAAAAGCCTCTTGTGCTTTCCAATGAGATGTATGGAGATGTTTGGTACCTGCCGGGAGGAAAAACATCTGTAGCGCACTTTATTGCTGATGCTAACGCCCAGTATATTTTAAAAAATAATAATGATGAAAAGGCTGTAACCATGAGTTTTGAGGAGGTTTTTGCAAAAGCAGGAGGTGCTCGCTACTGGGTCAATGCAGGAAATCATGTTTCTAAAAAAGAAATCCTGGATATGAATCCTTTTTATGGAAAATTAGAAGCTTTTAATCAAGGTAAGATTTTTAGTATTGCAGGAAGAGAAAAGCAAAAAGCTAATGACTTTTTCGAAAGTGGAGTCGTAAGAGCGGATTGGGTTCTTAAAGACTATATTAAAATCTTCCACCCTGAGCTTCTTCCAAATTATCAGTTGACTTACATGAAAGAATTGCAATAACTCGGAGTATTTGTTTATTTTTGTATCGCTTTTTTAAAAGGTATGTGGAAAAAAATAAAACAACTGTTGTTTATCGTTCTTATTCTGAATGTCGTATTTATCATCTGGGGTAGATTCTTCAATCCTCCCATCACCATTACACAAATTGGGGGACTTTTTGAATACGGAAGATTACAGAGGGATTATATTTCCTATGATGAAATGGGGAATAATGTCAAGAAGGCTGTATTAGCATCTGAAGATCAAAAATTTTTCTCCCATAATGGGTTTGATTATGATGCTATTGAAAAGGCGATGAAGAATAATGAAAAAGGGAAAAAAGTAAGAGGCGGAAGCACTATTTCCCAGCAGACCGCAAAGAATATTTTCCTTTGGCAGGGAAGAAGCTGGATCAGAAAAGGGTTGGAAGCTGCTTATACCTTTATTATTGAGAAAGTATGGGGTAAAGATATTATTTTGGAAAGATACCTGAACTCTATTGAGATGGGGCAGGGTGTTTTCGGAATAGAAGCTGCAGCAGAATATTATTTTGGAAAATCTTCTAAAGACCTTTCTGTTTCTGAGGCGGCGTGGATTGCGGCAGTTTTACCGAATCCTAAAAAATATGACCCTAAAAATCCTTCTTCTTACTTGAATAAGAAGCACAATTGGATCATGAGACAAATGAGAAATGTGAGTTTGAAATAGTATCATTATCTTTGCACTAATGAAATTCTTCAATTCCAGCACAAATTTTGAATCTATTCTTAAAAAATACTTTTCTTTTAAGAATGATACGCTCTCTTTAGAACCTTTTTGCGACTTTGTAGAAAGTGTGAAAAAGACCGACTTTACAGTTGTTGTTAATTTTTTTAAATCTAATCCTGAATTTGCTGAAAATTTTAAGTATTACATTAACAATATCTTTAAAGACAGACCTTTTAATCTTTCGTTGACCGAGGCCAATATCCTTTCGGAAAACGCTTTCTTTCCCGAGCTTAAAAAGAGAATTCTTAATAAGATTCTTCCTCCGGTAGAAAAAGAAAAAACAGTCTGGTATCTGATAGACAATGTCAGCCTTACTCCTAAAAAAGATCTGGAGTATCTTCATAATCTTCCTGAAAATGAAATCAATGAATTTCTGACTATTTTAGGAATCTCAGATTTTATCACAAAAAGCAATGTGAAAAAAGAGCTTGTCTTTTCGATGAATATCCTTTCCTGGAGGGTTACCGGAATGGCGATGGAAGTGGAAGTTGTAAGGATGGCTCCCGAATACAGAAATTTCGATAATCCTTTTTTGGCTTTACAAAATGAGCTGGAAGCACTTGCGGAAGACCTGGAAAATAATCCTGATCTCCAGCTGCATTCCAAAGATAGCTGTTATAAGCAGATTAAGATTTACACCCAACAGTGTAACGAATTTGTCAATATAGCTTTTAAAAACTCTTCTAAATATGGAATTTCGGGTAAGATTAACCAATCTCTTTTAAAGATCCGACAGCAGACCGACCGGATTTATGAAATCTTGAAGCTCTTGGTGATCAACAATGAAGAAGATATTATTATTAAATCAAAGCAGTTGATTTTTAATATTGTGAGCTATAAATCTCATAAAAATAATATTTCTGAACTCATCAATGACAGCACGAGACTGATCTCGCACCTGATTACCAATCATACTGCGGAGACAGGGTCCCATTATATTACCTCTACCAGAAAAGAGTACATGAAGATGTTCTATAAAGCCAGTGGCGGTGGTATTATTGTAGGGGCGCTTTGTGTTTTGAAAATGCTGTACGGATATATTCCGGGAAGTGATTTCTCCCATGCATTCTTGTATTCCATGAATTATGCGATGGGGTTTGTCATGATTTATCTGATGGGCTTTACACTGGCTACCAAACAGCCGGCAATGACTGCGGCAACCATGACCAAAGTATTGGCAGAAGAAGGGTACAGTAAAAGAAATAATACGGAATTTGCCCACCTCGTTTCAAAACTATTCAGAAGCCAGTTTATAGCATTTGTAGGAAATGTATTATTGTCGTTCCCAATTGCTTTGGCTATTATATATGGACTTGATGTCTTTTTCTCTCAAAACCTGGCGATTGAAAGATCGGATAAACTGCTTCAGGATCTGGACCCGTTTAAGTCCAAGGCAATCCTGCATGCAAGTATTGCAGGTTTTTATCTTTTCATTTCCGGGATTATTTCCGGGAATATAGGAAACAACTCTGTATTTTATCAGATCCCTGAGAGGATTGCAAAAAATATTTCGATCAGAAAGCTTTTTGGAGCTAAGTTCGCGAAAAGCCTTTCCAAATATTATGCGAAAAACTGGCCGGGAATTGTCTCTAACTTTTGGTTTGGGGTATTCCTTGGAGCTACAGCCCCTGTAGGACTGTTTTTCGGACTGGATCTTGATATCCGACACATTACGTTTGCCGCAGGTAATTTTGCGATTGGATTGTATGGAAAAGATTTTTCGGTAGATTCCTATACTTTTTGGATATCTTTTATAACGGTATTCTTAATAGGGTTCTTTAATTTCCTGGTAAGTTTCGGATTATCGATGTTTTTGGCATTCCGATCAAGAAAGCTGAATTTTGGACAGGTAAGTGAAATCTATAGAGAAATATTCAGGTATTTTCTTAGCCATCCGTTTAAATTTTTCTTTCCTTTACGTTCAAGGCTGGATAAAAAGGCAGATGACCTGATGAGCAGTACGATTACTACAAAATCTGAAGATCATTAAACTTTTCAGCTCCGAATTTATCCTGGAATTTTTTTAAATAAAAGCTTCTTCGCATTTTGAAATCATTTTTCAGAAGTGGTGAAATGATTTTGATGTAGATACACTGATCGTGAATATTGACACTTTTGATTTCATTAAACAGACTTTCATCCAGATAATCTTCCAGGAAATCTTTAATTTCAAATGCAACTAATTTATCTTCAAAACCATAGATTCTGGCAAAGGATTTTACAAGTTCTGAAGATTGATATTCACGTTTTTTTCTTTTCATAGTATGAGGTTCGAGTTAACGGGTTCCGAGGTTCGGGTTTCGTGTTGACGAGTTGCGAGGTTCGGGTTGACGGGTTATAAGACTCGATGTTATTTTTTAATATAGGTTATAGTGATTATTCTAATGAGATATTTTCTGATTTTAATACTTTGATTGTATGTCTGATATTTGAAGTTTATTTATGAACTGCTCTCGTTCCAGTTTTCCTTTACCCATTTTTTATACATATTAATTTTTCCACCTAACAGGTTATATTCTTTTTTTAGTCCTTCAAATTCTAAAGCGAATTCAGGGTATAATGCTATAATTTTTTCTAAATGATTGATGGTTTCATCATTACTGGCATGGCTGAAATTAAATGCAAAATTGTAAAATTGCGGATTCGCGAAATCGCTTTAATTTAGACAAAACTAATAATATTCTATTTCTTAATTAAATGCGAGTCCAGCACCTCGAATCTCGTACCCCGCATCTCGCCTCATATCTCAAAAATAATACTCTCTTCATTGATTTTCTTGACCACACTTTCTGTACGTTCTTTATGCGTATCCGTAATAAAAATCTGTCCGAAGTTTTCCTGGTTGACCAATTCAATCAGTTGGGCAACTCTATGATCATCCAGCTTGTCAAAAATATCATCTAAAAGAAGGATAGGGGTTTTGCCAGTGAGTTCCTTAACAAGACTCATCTGAGCCAGCTTTAGGGAAATAAGGAAGGATTTTTGCTGTCCCTGGGAGCCTATTTTTTTTATCAGAACCGTATCCATTTCAAAAAGCAGATCATCTTTATGAATTCCTTTTGATGTGTAGGTCAGCATCCGGTCTCTTTCCAGGCTTTCTTTTAATAAATGTTCAAAAGGATTTTCTAGTAAATGAGATTCATAAATAACAGAAACCATTTCTTTTCCACCGGAGATAATCTGATAGAAATTTTGAACGATAGGATTCAGCTGAGAAACAAATTCCCGTCGCTTTTCGAAGATTTTAGTCCCAAATGTTGTGATGGGATCATCATAGATTTCTAACGAATCTTTATCGAAGACTCTGTTTTTAGCGAAATATTTTAATAAGGCATTCCTTTGCTGAATCGTTTTCTGATACTGAATCAGATCAAAAAGATAAGCTGAATCGGTCTGACAGATCATCGAATCCAGAAATTTTCTTCTGCTTTCCCCGGAATCTGAGATCAGGTTGGAATCATAAGGGGAAATCATTACACTAGGTAAATATCCGATATGATCGGCCATTCGGTCGTAGCTTTTGTCATTTTTCTTAATGATCTTTTTAGCTTCTTTAGGCTGAGATATTTTTATGGTATCTTCGCTGTCATCATTGTCAATTTCTGCATCGATCGTAAAAAAGTCCTCTTCCCTTTTAATATTATTAAGATCGGTGTTTCCTAGAAAGCTTTTTCCTACTGATAAATAGTGTAAAGCATCCAGAATATTTGTTTTTCCAGCCCCATTATTCCCTACAAAGCAATTGATCTGAGGTGAAAATTCAAATTTTTTCTCAGCATGGTTTTTAAAATTGTACAGGGAAAGTTTCTTAATAATCATTTGTCAAAAATACTTCATTATTCCTAAAAATAAAAAAGGAAGTGCAGAACAGGTTTCAACTCCGAAAGAAAAATAGGCGTCATCTCTCTTGTTTTCAGAAAAATAAATAAGAATATAGGTAACAATACTCGCCAAAAAAAATGAAAAAGAATACTGATACTCCAGAGTAAAGATGGCTATAATTAAGCTTGTAAAAACAAGCAGATAGGCAATGTATTTCGTATCCTGTATACCTATGATCTGTGGAAAGGTTTTCACGGTGTCGCTTTTCATATCTCTGATGTCAAAAGGAAGAACCAGGGCTGTAATAAAAAAGAAACTTATAAGAAAAATTGGGAGATTGAATTCAGGCAGCGTAAGCCAGCAATTGACAAGAGCCCATACCAATCCTACATAAAAGACTTTCAGGAGGGGAATTTTTCTAATATATACATCGAGAAAAAAGCTGTTATAAAGCAACCCTAAAACCACAATAATAAACCATTTTATTAATCGTATTCCGTTGTGATTATGAATGATTAAAAATGCACAAATTACACCTGCTATAGCATTTAGTATTAATATTTTAAGAAAATGACGGGTGTATTGATACTTTGTGTACAGGTATCCACTAAAATAGGTGATGAAAATTAAGAATACAGAAGGAAAACGGAATGTGTTTTGCTCTTCCATGAAAAATACTGCAAAGAGAGTTCCCATTAATGAGACATAAAATTGGCTGTCAATGACGTATTTTTTCAGTATTTTTAAGAAATTCATTTATCAAAAATAACGTTTATGAAAAGATTTTCCAAGATTTTTATGCTTTTGCTTTTAACACTGAATTTTTCAGCTGTTTTCGCTCAGAAGTATTACGATACGGAGTGGAAAAAGATTGAAGAAAATAGTAAGAAAGGAGCCTATAAATCAAATCTTCCCATTGTTTTAGACATACAAAAACAAGCTATGAAAGAAAATAATACGCTTCAGCTGATCCGTTCTCTGAAAGCTGAGTTCAGTATTGTAAACCAAACTACCGACGATGACCAGAATAATTCTGCCTCAAAGTTTTTTAGTAAACTGCAAGATGCAGAAAAGCAATTAAAAGGGGATGAGAAGATCATTTATAAAGTACTCCTGAACGGATTCTTTTTAGATTACTATAATCAGAATGCCTGGCAGGTTAATGGCAGAACGAATATCAACTCACAGGATATCACACAGATTGAAACATGGAGTAAGCTGGATTTTAAAAATTACCTGACTAAAAGCTTTCAGGAGCTCGATCAGCAGAAGCCTGCAATGAAGAAAATTGCATTGGCAAAATATAAAGAAGCTTTCTCCAATACACAGGATATTACTTATTTTCCAACGCTGTTGGACTGGTATTCTCTTAAAAAAAACAATTTCTTATCAGAAAACGGTCTTTTTACCAAAAATGAAATCACGGAAAATAAAACACTGATCAATACTATTTTTGATGAATTAATTGCTCAGAACAATGGAAATTCAAAGTTGTACTTCATGCACCAGAAATTGTCAGAGAACTGCAATTTAAACCAGTGCAAAGATAAATTAGCACAGCTTCAGAATCTTTTGAAATCTAATGAAGCAGGAGATTATAAAGTTCTGATCATGGATGCTATCATGAATGAACTGATCGCCAAGAAACAATCCAAAGAAGCATTGGCCGTTGCTAATCAGGCTAAAAGTGAGTATCCGAAATCTCCTTTTCTGGAAAACATTAGAAATAAGGAGAGCCAGATCACGAACCCGCTTTTAAACATTAAATATGAGCAGCAGACCCAGGCTAACCTGCCGATCCATTTTGTGGCAGAATATAAGAATGTTCCTGAATTTTCATTACATATTTACGAAGTAAAAGAAGACTTTACTTCGTTGATGCAGTATATTAAGAATTCCTATGGGAATACTTTTGCAAGAGTGAAAAAGAACCTTGTAAGAAAGGAAACGTATCAGCTTGGCAATGCTAAAGATTACCAGTCTCATAAAACCTCTTTGGAAATCAAACCACTTCCTTCAGGGGTATATGTTGTAGAATATCTGGTAGCGGGATCTGATAATGACGGGAAACAGAATTTTTATTTTTTAGTTTCTAATAATAAGGTCATCTATCAAAATAAAACAGACAGAAATCAGCTGGCCAACGAATTGAAACTGGTCAACAGTGACAATGGTAAAGCTGTCATCAATGAAAATCTTACCTTTTATGAATTTGTTGCCAACAAGACTTTAAACAAAGTTGATGGAAAAACGAATGATAAAGGAGTATTCAAATTTCCTTCCACAGCAAGTAATGACTATTACAGAACATTTCTGATCCAACAGCCTAAAAGCAATGATTACCAAATCATGCAGGTCTATGGAAATAGTATAAGTTCGGAAGATTATAACCCTAATAAAGTGGCCCGTACGAAAGCTCAGATCTTTACAGACAGGGCTATTTACAGACCGGGACAAATCGTTTATTTTAAAGTAATCAATACGAAAATTGATAAAGAAATAGAATCTGTAGCCTCCGGATTAAAACAAAAGATAACATTGCTTGATGCTAACAGCGAAGAAGTTTCTACACAGAATTTCTCAACCAACGAATTCGGATCGTATCACGGGAGTTTCATTCTGCCGAAAGGAAAGCTTAACGGTACATTCTATCTAAGCACGGATGGAGGAACCCAGGGATATAAAGATATCAGGGTTGAAGAATATAAACGACCTAAGTTTGAAGTGACTTTCGATCCTGTAAAAGACGAATATAAGTACGGTCAAACCATAGAACTTAAAGGAAAGGCTACCATGTTTTCAGGGGTAGCTCTGAGCAATACGACGGTACAGTATGAAATCAAAAAGCATAATATCCGATGGAGGTATTTCTGGTGGTATCCTCAGGGAGACGACAATGAAAACTCTATTCTTGGAGAGGCTAAAACCAATGAAAAAGGTGAATTTGTTATTCGTCTGGATCTTAAAAAAGATGAGAACCTTGAAGGAATCCAGATTGATAATTATGAAATTAATGCTTCTGTAACAGATATTAACGGAGAAACTCAATCGGCTAATACCCAGTTAAAAGTAGCTTCTGTTTCCCATTATATCAAAGCAGACGAAATCAAAAACGCTTTTGCCGGAGATAATGTAAAAGTGAAAGTTGAAACGAAAAACTATAACGAACAGAATCTTAAAAAATCATATCAGGCTAAATTGTCTAAACTACAGACTCCTGATCGTATTTTCAGAAAGAATTTTGAGAATGCAGTTCAGGATATGCCGCAATTAACGAAAGATCAATTCATCAGTAAATTTCCTCATGATCTATTTGATAAGAATGATGAAATGAAGAATTGGAAAGCTGAAAAAATTCTTTTCAATAAAGTTCAGCAACCTGGTGCGGATTTGGTCTCTGATCTTGATCTTGGTAAATTGGAAGCCGGAGATTATCAATTGGAATTATATAATATTGAAGGTAAAGACACTATTAAATCTTTACAAAATTTCAGTATCTGGGATAAAAATTCTTTAAAACCGAATCAGAAAACATTCCTGACGGTTCTTGAACCTAAAAGTGAATGGACCAGAGGAGAAAAAGCAAAAGTATATGTGTACTCTGCTATTCCGGATGCCGTGATTAATATCTTCGTTCAGGATGGTTCGGGAAAAACCGTTTCCGAAACACAAAAACTGAAAAACGGAACTTTAGAATACCAGGTAGAAATCCCTAAAGATAAAAGTATATCTGCCCTGAATCTTCAGTTTCAAATGGTTGCTTTTAATGACGTACAGACGGAGTCGGTTAATTTAAAAATTAAAAATTCAGAACAGCCTTTAAAAATTGAGACCGTTACTTTCAGAGATAAATTAGAACCTAATTCAAAAGAAAAATGGTCTGTTAAGGTTTCGGGGAATGATAAAGAAAAGATCAATGCTGAGGTTCTTGCCAATATGTACGATATGTCTTTGGATCAGTTTGCCGTGAATACATTTAATTGGGAGAATATATACAGTCCATACACTGTTATTACGTCATATGATATCAGACAAGACCTTTTACAGAAGTACTATCAAAAGAGAGTCAAGTATTTTAATGGGAAATCTGTTGAAGTACCGGTTTTCGACTGGTTTGACAACTCTCTTTACTATGATAAGACCGTACTTAATGAATTAGGAGGTAAGGCTGGTGGTATCCAGGTCAGACGTGAGCTTGGCTACAAGACAGCATATCCGCCTACCGCTATTGCTGCTAAATCGGAATTAACAGTAATGGAAGATAGAGTGGCACATGAAGTAGAAGTGACAGATGTGAAAAATAATAGTAAAGGAGCGAAATCTGAATCTCAGGAATCTTTAGAGAAAGTTCCGGTTCGTCAGAATCTGAATGAAACTGCATTTTTCTATCCTGCTTTAAAAACGGATGCAGAAGGAAACGTTAATTTTGAATTTACTTCTCCTGAAGCGTTAACGAAATGGAAGTTGATGTTTTTAGCACATACCAAAGATGCCAGAGCTGCAACATTAGAAAAGCAAGTGGTTACTCAGAAAGAATTTTCAGTAACTCCTAATTACCCTAGATTTTTAAGAGAGGGTGATGAGCTGAATTTACAATCAAAACTTTCAAATCTTACAAATAAACGATTATCAGGTTCTGCCGTTTTACAAATATTAGATGCTTTTAGCAATGAGGATATTTCTTCAAAATTCGGAATCAATTCCGGAACCCAGAATTTTGATTTGAATGAAAATGGAAATTCAGCGGTTACATGGAAGGTAAAAGTTCCGAACAATGTTTCATCCATCATTTTAAAAGTAGTGGCAAAAGCGGGAGCATACTCAGATGGTGAGCAGCAGGCCATTGCCGTTTTACCCAACAGAATGTTGGTGACAGATGCCGTTCCTGTTTTTGTAAAAGAAGGAGAAACCAAAACATTTGTATTGGATAATCTTAAAGATGCAAACTCAACAACACTTGCTAATGTTTCAAATACGTTGGAGCTGACTACAAACCCGATCTGGGAAATTATGTTTGCTCTGCCAAGCTTGAAAAACGATCAGAACAATTCTGCCGATGTAATCTTCAATAAATGGTTTGCAGATGTTTTAGCTTCTGAAATCTTTAAAGCAAATCCGAAAATGAAAACGGTTTTCAAAGAATATCAGAGCAAAGGATTATTAAATTCAAATCTTGAAAAAAATCAGGAACTGAAACAATTGCTGCTTGAAGAAACACCTTGGGTACTGGAAAGTAAAAATGAACAGGAGCAAATGCAAAAGCTGGCTCTGTTATTCGATGCCAATACCATGAAGAATTCGATTAATCAGGATTGGGATGATTTCAGGAAATTACAAAATCCGGATGGAGGTTTCTCCTGGTATTCAGGTTATCCAAGTTCTTACGGAGTTTCCCTGTATATTCTTAAAAATCTAGGGAAGATCAATGTATGGCTAAAAGATCAAGTGAAAGATTACCAGAGTTCAGCGCAAAATGAAATGGTAGCCCAATTGGTACAGTATGTAGATAATGAAATCAATAAATATGCTGATGAAACAAAAGAAAATGTGTGGAATAACTGGACATTGGATTATTTGGATACCAGAAATTATTGGGAAAAGCAATATCCTTTAAAAGGAAAAGGAGCTGCTCTGAAATCATTGGTAAAACAAAAAGCCAAAACGGCAAAGATTACTGATTTTACATTCTTCGGACTTCACCGTGCAGCTTTATTAATGAGTGATTACGGGTTGAAAGAAACTTCAGATAAATTGATGACCTATCTTAAAGAAACTTCTACGGACACTAAAACTCAGGGAGTATACTGGAAACAGAACCTTAATGATTGGGGCTGGTTCAGTTCAAAAATTGTCAATCATGCAGGAGCATTGGAAGCCTTTAACAAGCTGAAGCCGAATGATCAGAACTTTATTGAAGAAATGAAGATATGGCTGGTGACCCAGAAAGAAGTTAATTCGTGGGGAAGTTCGAGAGGAACTTCTGAAGTGATTTTCACAATTCTGAATTCAGGAAAATCATGGACGGGTGCAGAAAGTGATAAAGCAACAATTGTTTGGGGTGGTAAAGAACTGGTTCCGCAAACACAGGCGACAGGATATGTAAAGTCTACGATAAAAACAGATGTGATAGATAAAAATCTGGGTACGGTTACTGTAACAAAACCAGGTCCCGGAATTGTACAAGGAGGATTATTCTGGCAGTATTATGAAGATCTGGATAAAATAAAGTCTTCAGAAAGCTATATATCCATTACCAAAGAACTTTATAAAAAGATAAAAACCGTTAATGGAGAAGAGTTGCAAAAAATCTCTGCCGAAACCCCTCTAAAAGTAGGAGATAAGGTAACGGTAAGAATGATTCTGAATACAGACAGACCTATGGAGTTCATTCATATCAAGGATATGCGTGCTGCAGGATTTGAGCCTGTAGATGTGTTGTCCGGATATCAATGGAAGAATAATCTGGGATATTATCAGTCTACAAAAGATGCTTCCACCAACTTCTATATTCAGTATATGCGAAAAGGAAAATATGTATTTGAATATGATTTTGTAGCTAACGCATCTGGAAAATTCTCCAATGGAATTACTACCATGCAGAATTATTATGCACCGCAAATGAATGCGCATACAAAAGGCAGTAATATTCAGATTTTGGAATGATTTTTGGCTAATAGCGAATAGTAAATAAAAAAGAAATAGAATGAAATTTTCAAAATTGGTAATTACTGGATTGGTAATGATGGTAGGTGTAAATACTTTTGCTCAGAAAAAAGCAGAAAAGTTTGAAAAATTGGAGATAGAAATGTTTCCTAAAGCGAAAGAAGGATACAAGCAGGTGTATATCCAGCTTCCTGTTGCCAAAAACGAACAAGACTTAAAAGTTGAGTTTTTTGTAGGTACTGAAAAGATGTTGGATTGTAACAACTATTTTCTGATGGGAAGTGTAAAATCTCAGGATCTGCAAGGCTGGGGATATAACTATTATGAAGTGGAATCCAATGGAGAGACAGCAGGAACATTAATGGCTTGTTTAGATAAGAAAATGACTAAGAAATTTGTTTATATTAAGCCTGAAATTACGAGATATAACAGTAAGTTACCTTTGGTATTCTATGTACCAAAAGACTTAGAAGTACGATACAGAGTACTGCGTCCTGATACTGCCATGAAAAAAGCAGTTCAAAGGTAATTGAAATACGAATAATCAATAAGCTCCCCACATTGTTGGGGAGTTTTTTTATTTAGCCATGAATGCACGAATGGTATTTTTGGTAATATATTTGTCATTGGCTTCGTCTAATCTTCGATTTCAGAATGGAGCTGAAACAGCGGAGTGAAGAATCTCATAGAGTATCAGGATCATCAAGAGATTTCTCCTATCGTCCTTTAGATTTGTAAATAGTTAAATTTATAGAATTAAAGAAGAGAAAAGTGTTTAAGTAAACTAACCCTGTCTTAGAGTAAAACTCATATTTCGATTAAGACTTAAACACTTTCTTATCACAATCTCAGATAGAAATTCGGGCTAATGACCCATTATCAAGGAGTTGAGTTAATGATAAGATCTCTTCTTATTAATATGCAAAAACAAATTTATGAAAAATGTAATTATTGGCATTGATGTGAGCAAGCTTACTCTCGATATTAGTGTACTTATTGATTCTACCTTTCAGTTTTTTACGATAGAAAACACGGTAAAAGCATTAAAAAAGTTTTTTAAAGAATTTAAAGAACACCAAGTGATGATAGCTATGGAGAATACTGGCCGTTATAATTATCACCTTTATGAAGTTTTACCCCTTTTTGAATTTAAGGTTTATGTTATTAATCCACTTCATATAAAGAGAAGTATAGGCCTGGTAAGAGGTAAGAATGACAAAATAGACAGTAAAAGAATCGCTTTATTCTTAGAAAAACACCATATTGATCTACGTATCTGGAGTCCTTGCAGTAAAACACTACAAAAAATCAAACTCTTAAATACTGAGAGAAGACTCCGTGTTAAAATAAGAGCAGCTTTACTCACCCAGTTAGCAGACCAGTCGCTTCTAAAAGGAATGCAGGATAAAGACCTTTTAAAACTCAATAAGGACTTCATTGCCTTATTAGACAAACAGATTTCATTCATTGAAGATAAAATCCTCTATCTTATTGAAAATGACGAAGTCTTGAAAGATCAATATCATCGAATTCAAACGATACCAGGTGTAGGCAAAGTTTTGGCTGCTAACATGCTTATTAAAACCAACGGCTTTACCGAGATACAATCTGCCAGAGAAATGTCCTGCTATGCTGGTGTAGCGCCATTTGAGTATCAATCTGGTACTTCATTGAAGTACAAATCAAAAGTATCCCCCCTGGCAGATAAGGAATTAAAAAAAATTCTTCATCTCGCTGCAATGAGCGCTATTCGGTTTAAAAATGATTTGGCTGTCTACTATCTAAGAAAAGTGTCAGAAGGTAAAAATAAAATGTCTGTTTTAAATGCGGTACGAAACAAAATTATACACCGAATTTATTCGTTAATTAAAAACAAAACTTTTTATCAAAATCAATTGGAAATGTCATAGAAATCGAAATGACAAAGCTAAAACAGAACGTGTGTCATTCAGAATGTAGCGAAGCGGAATGAAGGAATCTAAACATAGTACTTAAACGTAAATGGAAGCAGTGGGGTTTAAAATCTATTATTTTATTATCCCGCAGATTTCACAGATGGCGCAAATGTTTCTTGTCTGTGGCTAATCCAAATCTTTGTAGAGCCTTCGGTTTCTGAACACGGACGAAGCAGATTTTCATACGATAGTGTTGTAGAGAATGTTTTAAAGAGAGTTAATTATTTTAACCTGAATTGGAGTGTTGAAAGATTCGCTTATCTTTTATAAAGAGGATTTCATCGGAAATTTCTTTTACTTCATTTAGATTATGACTAATAATGAAAATTATTTTTTCTGATTTTAGTTTTTGTATTAAATCATAAATAAATTTTTTATTTCCCTGATCAAGAGAAGATGTAGGTTCATCCAATATCAACAATTGTGGATTGTGATACAATGCACGCATCCAACCTAATAATTGCTTTTGGCCTCCCGATAAATTAATTCCATCTTCTCCAGCTAATGTTAGAAATCCTTGAGATAGGGAGGTAATAAACCTGTCAAAACCGAGTGATAGCAATGCTTGTAGTTTTTGTTCATTGGCTTGCTGATCAAGAATAATATTTTCTAAAACGTTTGCATTGAACAATTGTACATTTTGCGGAACAATTCCTGTTAAGCTTCGCCAACTATTTATAGAAATATCTTGTGAATAACTATTTTTATTGATGATGATGTCCCCATTTTCAGGCAGATAATTTTTTTGTAAAATCTCTGCCAGTGTAGTTTTACCACTTCCGCTTTCTCCAAGAAGACAAGTGACATTTCCCTTCTGTAGAGAGAAGGATATTTGATTGAGCAATCTGCTTCTCCCATTAAACCTGAAATCAATATTTTTCAACTCGATAGATTGAATATCTGTAATTTCCAAACCATTTGTTTTTTCTTTTTCCAGTGAAGAATATTCAAACATTCTGTCAAAAGCAATTTGGGCTTCTTGTATGGGAATAATGACCAAAGCTAAATTAGTAATAGCAGAAAGCAAAGAGCTGGAAATGCCTAAAATAGCCATTAATTCACCCAGTTTAAGATGATTGTTTAAAACCTGATAAGAGGAAAAAGCAAGAATTAATAAAAGAAAAATAACTAAAGTTAGACCGGAATATAGTGAAATAGTTAGGTTAAGCTTTCCGAGTTCGAAAATTTTTGTTTGAAAAAAACCAAAAATAGTTTCATTTTTTTTAATGAATAGATCTTGTTTGGAAAACCCCTTGATTACTTCTATACCTCTGATACTATCTATATAATTAGCTTCATTAGCACTATAAGCCTGCATGACATTTCTTTGGCTCTCGATAATTTTCTTATTGAAACTGAAAATAAGATAGAAAATGAAAGGAGAAACAATAATACAAATTAAGGCAAGTTTCCAGGAATAGAAGAACAGAAAACCTATTGAGATTAAAATACCCAAAATATCAACGGCTGTATTGGTAATCAATTGTTTTATTACTGTTTGTATCCTTTGAGTATCATTGAGCCTTGCTACAAAATCTCCTGTTTTTCGACTATCAAAAAACAGTTTTGGAAGATAGAGCAGGGAAGAGTAAAATTTTTTATTAATTCTTTGATTAAATAATTTACTTTGTCTAATAATATAAAATTCCCTGAGGGCATGAATAAATACTTTTGCAAAAAGTAGAAATCCAAGAAATGAAATGCTTAATAATAAAACGGATATCTTTTTCTTTGGTAGAATATCATCAATTAATTTTTGTGAGAAAATTGACATGGACATTCCTAGTAAAGTAAAAATAAAGCCGAGAAGAATAATCGTAAAAATAGCTTCCTGATCTTCTTTAATCAAATTTTTTAACCATTTCTTTTTCTCCTTATCTGTTTGTTCTTTTTTCTGAAACTGACCATTAGGTTGCAGAGTAAGGCAGGTTTTAGATTGCCACACCTTTTCCAAATCATTTTCCGTCCAGTATTCTAGCCCTTTTGCAGGATCTCCGATAAGAAATTGATGATTTCCATCATGATTGTAAGAATAACATATAACATAATGTTCAAATTTTTGATCTATAATAGTATGTAAAATAACGGGCTTGCCGTGTTCTATGAGCGCATTAAGATCCGCTTCACATCCTTCTGCATCAAAACCGACTGAATGAGCACATTGATATAAGCCCAGAAGAGTAGTCCCCGTCTTATTGGTTCCACTTTTTTCACGTAAAGTTTCCATCGGAACATCTCCACCATAATACCTTACCAAAGACTGAAGGCATCCAATCCCGCAATCTTTTAGGTCTTTCTGAAGTGAGAAAGTCTTTTTTATACGTTTATTTTCTTTCATCAAAATTTTCCAATAGTTTGTCTAGTTTTATAGCCCCCGAATTTCTTTTAATTAATCGATTATTCTTATCATATACCAAAAAATAAGGAACAGAATTCATTCCTAGTTTTTGATAGAGTCTGGCCATTTCATCATGACACCAATGAATATTTGGCTCTTTATCCATATTATACTTTTGGGCAAATTGTTTGATGTCTTCCAGAGGTTCACTGGCAATCCAAATCCATTGAATATTTTGATAGTCGTGGTTGTTTTTTGATAATTCCTCAGCTTCTGCCTGACAGAAATGACAACTTGGGCTAAAATACACGATAATTTTAACCTGATCGTTAGCTAAGTTATATTGAGTAAAAGAATTGCCATCAATCGTTTGAAGATGAAATGTAGGAACATTCTTCAATGCGTCTATCTTTTCTTTCTTTTTTTGAAAGTTTACAAATAAATAAACTATTACTCCAATCAATAAAAACGGAAGAATAATAGCTGCTGTTTTTAAAAGTTTTCTATTTTTCATTTGTTTTTTCGGTAAAATACAACACAGCAGGTTTATATATCATTTTCCCAGTTTCTAAAACACTGTATGGTAAGCAATATCCATAATGATATCAAAAAAAGAGGGAATGGTTCATTATCATCTTTGATAGATGTAGAAACTTTATATATGATGTATCCTAATAATAGAGTACTTCCTGTAATATTCAGATACCATATTATTTTTCTTTTTCTTTTCATTCTAAAAATCTTTTCAGATTAATATTGTGCGTTAAGTATAAAAAATGAAACGACTGAAACCCAAAATAATAAGCCGATTCCATATGTGATCAACACTAGACCCAAAGATTTTGGAAAACCGATTTTCTTCTCTGAAAGTTCCCATATTCCCCAGGCAAGAATTCCCCAGTAAAAGAATTCAAAAAGGTTGACTAACTGTAAAGGGTAGGCGAGCCATTTTTCTATAGAGATAAATTCCCGAAGATTGATTAAAGAAATCGGATAATATGTTTGTAAAGTTTCGATTGTGTAGTCTGTATCTATCCAATAAAAGTTGACAAACTTATAGAACCCAGCGATGATAAATACAAATTCTGCTATCAAGGATAGAGAAACAAATTCTGAAAAATTTATATTGTCTAAACCGGGTAGATCTAAAAGCTTAATAAAATTAAGGCAGAAAGCAACCAGTAGAATCTTGATTCCTATAAAAAGAGGTGTTACAGCATAGCTCACCCACCACCATTTTTTCTGACTCTCCATATAATTTTGCACAATTTCATTAGGATAATCTTTCGCAAGGAAATCTACCATTTTTGAACTTGTAGTAATAAAATTCTTATCCAAATAGGTGAGTAGAAAATAGCATAGGATGATACTTATGAAAAGTATAAAATTTTTCATTTATTTTTTTTACTTTCATTTACGAAGTGCATAATAGATAGAACTAAAAACCCTATACCACTTATCCAGTTAGAAATCTTAATTGGTTTTTCTGATAATTGAAGAATAGCATTAACAATAGCAACTGCTAAAAAAATGTACTTTGTATATAATCTATTAATCATAATTTGTGATTTTTAATGAAAAATTTACGAGTTTGATTCTCTTTGATGAGGCGGAGTTTAAAACGAGACTGTAATAGTTAATATTACAGCCTCAACTTTAATTATAAAAAAAATGCTGTACAGGAAACTATTGCTATACCAACACCTATACCTGTTGCAGCTGTAGCTAATCCGTAGCCACACCCTACACCTGATAAGAAAGCACCCCAGCCTCCTTCTGCGTGCATGTTTTCCATTGAATCTAAATTTAATGTTTTCATTGTAAATAATAATTTGAAAGTTAATAATATAGGTTAAAATATACAGCTATATAAAAGAGCTGCTCCAGCCGCGGTTCCAATTCCTGAACCCGCCAAAGCTGTTCCTACTGCTATTCCTGCAAAGAATAGAGCAGTATTTTGATTGCACCAACCTTCTCCTTGTAAGTTTTCCATTTGTGAAATGTTTAGTTTTTTCATTTTTTTTGATTTAGAGTTAATAAATAATTTTGTTAATCCCTGGAAAGGGCTTGTCGATCAGATCAAAGTTTAATTGTATACTGCGCAGTTACAAAAAATAAACATTTGTGTTTTTCTCTGAAGCAAAGATGCATTTGTCTTTTTTTTCTCACAAACAAAGGATTCCAAAATTGATCAATCTTGGGATAATGAAACTCAAAATTGGTCAATTTTGGAATTCAATGAATGGATAATATGTTATTTGATCAGGAAAATAATAAAAATGTAGTATTATTGTGTGTTAAAAGCACATATGTCTAAATTTTTATTTCTTTTATTCTTATTTTGTACTGATTTATACTTTTCTCAGAGTGTAAATGAGTTCCGTATTCCAGATTCTTTAAAAAATAAAACTTTTGACCAGCTAGAGAAATCCTATGGTAAGGAGTTCCGGGTAGATCATAAAGCGATCCTTTACGCAAATACTTTTTTATCAAAAGCAAAAAATGAAAAAAATAATATAAAGCAAATAGATGGGTATTTTTTACTTTTTACCAAATCAAAAAAAAATATGCAATATGTTGATAGTATAAAAAATGTTATCAACAAGAGTAGCAATATAGATGATTTATCATATGGCACTTATAAAATTGGCAATATATATTATAACTCAAGTAGATATGACCAGGCTCTATCTTCTTACTTGCAGGCACTTGATTTTGCAAAAAAAAATAATAATAGAAAAAATATTGTACTAATTAGGAATGTCATTGGAAAAATAAAATATCTCACATACGATTATGAAGAAGCTTTAAAGATTTTCGAAGAGAATTATAATTATATAAGAAATGAAGAAGAAAAAGATCCTAATAATTACTTAGCTATTTTATATAGTTTGACAATTGCATATAATGCAGTAGGAAAACATGATTTAGCATATGAGTATGCGAATATAGGAAGGGCTAAATGTCTTGTATATAACAAGAAATATTATTTTAGGGCATTTGACCTTGCTTGTCATATTATTGAATATTATTTAAAAGATAATCAACAATCAATTAATGGATTAAAGAAAAATATTGACTATTTCAAAAAATATGATTCTACAAGCCTTGGAATGACATATATGTATCTATCCATGAATTTCCAGAAATTGGATAATAAGCGTGAATACTTTTATTATTTTAATAAAATGGATTCCATGCAAAAAAGAATAAGTTTCATAAGCCCGGATTTAATAGGATTATACAAGAACTCTTTAAAGTATTATGAAGAAGAAGGGAACAAAGAACAGCAGGTTTATTTGATCGATAGGCTTATAAAGCTAAACGATACTATTTATGCATCAAATTATAAATTTGCTAAAGAAATTCATCAAAAGTTTGATACTCCTGAGTTACTAGAGCAAAAAGAGAAGCTGATTTTAAACCTAGATAAACGAAATACAGTATTGTACTGGGGGTTGGGTGGGGGCTTGTTACTACTTTTCCTATTCATCTATTTGTATATTACTAATCAGAGAAAATTAAAATTGTATCGAATTCAGGCTCAAAAACTAATCGACTCGGATAATAAAAGTTTGTTAATTAATGAATTGGGTAACTCTGAGAAACTAGGCCCGGAAAGTCAAACTATTCAAATCAATGAGATGTTAAATGATGAAAAAGTCAATAAAGCTAAAAATCAAATTCCTGAAAATGTAAGAGAAGCTCTCATTCTAAAGTTACATGATTTTGAAGAACAAAAATTGTTTATCACTAATAATATTACACTATACTCGTTATCTAAGGATTTTGAAACCAATAGAGATTATTTGTCCAAAGTAATCAATGAAATAAAAGGTAAAAATTTTTCACAATATTTAAATGAATTGCGAATTAATTTTGCTATTACCGAACTAAAGGAAAATAAAAAATTAAGGTTAAAAAAGATAGCTGTTATTGCAGGTGATGCGGGCTTTAATAATGTGGAATCTTTTACAAAAGCATTTAAACAAATTACAGGTACTTTACCTTCTTATTATATAAAAATTTTGCAAGAAAATGATGTGTAGTTGAAAATCAATAAATTATTAATTTGGTTAATATGAGATTTATCAATTAAATGATATACTATAATAATTAGGTGCCAAATTAAAAAATTACATGAAAAAATAGAAGAAATCATATTAGGACAAGATATGTTATTACAAGAATTGAATAATAAATATTGGAAATTAAATTCGGGATTTTTAAGATGTAAGGAATAAAATAGTGCTTATATCTTTATTTTACATCAGATCTTAATAATGATATGAAATATATAATCACATTTTTGACTTTTTATAATCACATTTTATTTTCTCAAATTCAACCAATCCCGTTAACTGACGAATACTTTGGAAAAAAAATAATTGATGAATATCGTAATCTTGAAAATATAGAAAATTCATCTGTAATCAATTGGATGAAGGATCAAAGTGATTATGCCAGGGTTGTTTTACAAGCGATTCCCAATCGACAATACTTAATTGATAAGCTTGATGAGATGGATAATGAAAATGAATACTCGATCTCATATTTACAAATTACAGATAATGATCAATATTTTTATGTAAAAAGAAAGGTTAAAGAAAATATTCAAAAACTTTATGTTAGAAACGGATTTAATGGCAAAGAAGAATTGTTGTTTACTTCTGATGAGTATAAAAAAAATAATAAAGAATATGTTATTAATTATATAAAGCCTAATTATGACGGATCTAAAATTGTTGTTGCCCTGACGGAGGGAGGAAAAGAAATTGGAGAAATGGTGATTATTTATGTTGAAAAGAAAACCAAATTACCCTATATAGTTACGAATTGTTGGCCATCTGATGGTGGTGGAGTATCTTGGTTACCCGACAATAATAGTTTTATTTATCTTTATTATCCTGAAGTAGATAGTAATTCAGATCTGTTTTTAAAAAATATGGTTGCTGTACTATATAAAATTGGTAATGATCCAAATAAAATTTATCCGCTATTATCAAAGAAGAATAATCCAGAGTTGAATTTGAAGGCGGAGGATTTTCCTATGGTTTCTATCAATAAAAATAATTTGAATTATTTAGTAGGAAATATCGGAGGAGCTACCAATTTTACAGACACTTATTATGCTGATATTTCAGAATTAAATAATAAACATATAGGCTGGAAGTCACTGTATAGAAAAGAAGATAAAGTGGTTGATTATACAATGGTAAAAGACGATTTATATTTTGTGAGTGCTAAAGGGGTGAAAAATAATTTTGTTGCACGTACTTCAATAAAAAATCCAGATTTTTTACATCCTGAAATCATTATCAATGAAATAAAAGGAGAAGTGATTGAAACGATATATTCTACACACGATGGTTTATTTATTACGTCTACAAAAAATGGTGTAGAGGCTAAGTTATATTTTTATGGTTTGCAAAAAAAACTTCAGGAAATTGTTTTACCTGGTTCTGCAGGAAGTATCAATCTTGCAACGAAATCAAATAAGTATTCTGATGCTTGGGCTACTTTTTCAGGGTGGAATAGTGCTAATAAAACATATAAGTATAATGTCTCTGAAAATAAATTTATTCCTGAAAATATAAACTTGATTATAGAGTCTCCTGATTTTAAGGAAATTAAAGTTTTAGAGACAACAGTGAAATCTCATGAAGAAGAAGACATTCCTCTATCAATTATTTATAACAAAGAATTAAAATCGACGGAGAAGTTACCCTTGTTAGTTTTGGGATACGGATCATATGGTATTTCTTCTAATCCTGTTTATGCAAGAATCGCTTTATTATGGGTTGCAAAAGGAGGAATAGTGGCATATACTCATATAAGAGGAGGAGGAGAAAAAGGGGAAGAATGGCATTTGGGGGGATATAAAAAGACAAAGTCTAATTCCTGGAAGGATTTTATTTCCTGTATAGAATATATGCATGAAAAAGGGTATTCAACCCCGGATAAAACTGCTATTTGGGGTAGTAGCGCTGGAGGAATAGTAATGGGTAGAACTATGACAGAAAAACCGAATTTAATAAAAGCGGTAATTATAAACGCAGGATTCCTAAATACTATAAGAATGGAGTCTTCTCCAAATGGAGCAAACGGGATAAAAGAGTTTGGAACGGTTAAAAATAAAGATGAGTTTAACTATTTATATGAAATGGACTCTTACCATCATATAAAGAAAGGAATAAAGTATCCAGCAACCTTGATAACTGGAGGGTACAATGATCCGAGAGTACCAGTATGGATGTCAGCAAAGTTTGGAGCAAAATTGATGAGCGAGAATGCTTCAAAGAATCCTATTTTATTGAAAGTTGATTTTGATGGAGGTCATGGAAGAGATAAAACCAAGAAAAAGGCTTATGAGGATATAGCAGATATTTTCGCTTTTGCTTTCTGGCAGTTAGGCCACCCTGACTACCAGCCCCAGGAAAGTCTAAAAAAATAGAACATCATATTTCTTCTATCAATTTCTATAAATATGTTATCATGTTGTAAGAAATCCTTTAAATGATCAAATTAATATTTGTTATTATTCTAGTTTAGATCTAAGCTCCATTCACTATTGGAGAGTTTTTTTGTTTTAATGAAGGGGGTAATGAAAATAATATGCTTGGAATAATGGGGGGCAATACAACCGGAGGGGATACTGGAACACTTCCTACATCCAGATAAATGATAATATAATGAGTAAATTAAATTTAATTTTTTGTATTTGTATTTGTATTGGAATGATTAATGCTCAGAAGTATAATCTAGCACCCTCTAAATTAATAACTGACGAATACTTTGGAATTAAAATAGTCGATGAGTATAGAAATTTAGAAAATTTAAATGATCCCTCAACTATGAATTGGATGAAGGATCAGACAAAATATTCTTTATCCATTCTTCAAAACATTCCTAATAGGCAATATTATATTGATAAAAGATTAGAATTTGATAAAAGAAAATCATTTTCTGTATCTAATATTAATATTACAGAAAATGATTTTTACTTTTATTTAAAACAAAAGCCGCAAGAAAATACTGCAAGAGTATTTTTGAGAAAAGGATTTAATGGAATTGAAAAAGAGATTTTCAATCCCCAAAACTATAATCCCGAAAATAAAAAAAAATATCAAATTAATTATATTAAACCTAATTATGATGGTTCTAAAATCGCTATTGCCTTAACAGAAAGTGGTAAAGAAATTTCAGAAATGATAATTTATGATTTGATACAAGACAAATTACTTCCATATATTATTACAAATTGTTGGCCTGCTGATAGCGGAGGAATATCGTGGCTGCCAGATAATAATAGTTTTATTTATTTATATTATCCTGTTATTGATCCTAATTCAGCATTATTTTTAAGAAATATGGAATCTGTTCTATATAGAATAGGGGATAATCCTAAAAAGCTTAATGTTTTGTTATCCAAGAAGAATAACCCTGAATTAAAAATAAAATCTGAGGATTTTCCTCGTGTAAAACTCCTATCAAAAGACTCTAAATATTTATTTGGGTATGCATCTGGATCCACAAAATTTAAGGATACTTATTACATGAATATTAAGAATATTAATAAAAAAAAACAATGGAACTTTTTATTCAGCAAAGAGGATAAAATTACGGACTTTATAATTATAGATAATACTATTATCTATATTTCAGAAAAAAATGGAACTAATGCTATATATAGCACTTCATTAGAAAACCCTAATTTTAAAAATCCTAATATAGTAATCCCAAATATACGAAACGAAGTCATTAATGCTGTATACAAAATAAGGGATGGTTTTGTTTTCAATACTTCGAAGAATGGAGTAGAATCTAAATTATATTTATATAAAAACAAAAAAAGTGAACTGTTGATTTTACCATTTTTAGCAGGTGATGTCTCAGTTCTAACTCAGGATAATTATTCCAATGATTTTTGGATAAGTTGTAGTGGTTGGAAAAATGAAACAGAATGGTTTAAATATAATTCATTGACTGGCAAATTCGCTGCTGAAAATCTAGCACCTGTTATTGAATATCCAGAACTTAAAGATGTTGTTGTTGAAGAGATTACTGTGAAATCGTACGATGGATTAGATATTCCTCTTTCGTTGATTTACAATAAAAATATTAAAAAAAACAAGTCTAATCCTTTACTTGTGGATGCTTATGGTGCATATGCTTACAAGAATAGTCCATACTTTGCAAAGACCTATATGCTTTGGGCTTTACAAGGAGGTATTGTTGCAATAGCTCATGTAAGAGGTGGAGGTGAAAAAGGTGAGGAATGGTATAAAGGAGGATATAAAACTACAAAACCAAATTCTTGGAAAGACCTAATCTCTTGCGCTGAATATATGATTAAAGAAAATTATACATCATCTGAAAAGATAGCGATTTGGGGAGCAAGTGCAGGCGGGATTACTATTGGTAGGGCTATGACTGAAAGACCTGACTTATTTAAAGTGGCGATTATTGATGCTGGTATTGTAAACTCATCAAGAATGGAGTTTACTCCAAATGGTTTAAATAGTGCAAAGGAATTTGGTTCTTTAGGTATTGAATCGGAGTTCAAAGCATTATTAGAAATGGATGCTTATCAACATCTTAAAAAAGGAGAAAAATATCCCACAACTTTAGTCACTTCTGGTATTAACGACCCCAGAGTACCTCCATGGATGCCAACAAAATTTGCAGCAAAATTACTAGCTTATAATATCTCAGAAAATCCCAATCTTTTAAAGATTGATTATGAAGGAGGGCATGGAGGAGATATTCCTGTTGCACAAATATACGATAATTTAGCTGATGCGTTTGCTTTTGCTTTCTGGCAGTTAGGCCACCCTGACTACCAGCCCCAAGAAAGTTTAAAATAATAGAATGTGATATTTCTTCTATTAATCTATGGATCTATGGACCATATTATTTTATAAAATGATCAAATTAATATTGATTTTTATTCTCTAGTTAGATACTAAGCTCCCCACATTGTTGGGGAGTTTTTTTATTTAGTTTGGCAATCTCCTATCGTCGAAATGACAGAGTATATAAAAGCATACAAATAAGCTTTTTATTCCATGGAAATTTTCTCAAATAAAAAATATTTTCGATTTAAACTTTCTTTAAACGATCCCTGATGAAAACTGTCTGACAGAGGGTTTCCGCTAAACATTCCTTAAATTCACTGGTCAGGCGAATTATCTTGGAGGATTTAACATTTTTTTGCATTATATTTGTTGTAAACATGAACCATGAAAAACAATTTATTGATTTTTACCTTTGGTTTTTTTGTACTTCCAGTTTTTGGTTGGGCGCAATCGGCGCCGGATTTTAAAGAACTTTTAGATAGTGCGATGATTCGGGATTCTGATCTTAAAATGCAGATCACTAAGAATAAGCTTACAGATCTTGATGAGCACAAATTAAAAGATATCTTTCTTCCGACTTTAGAAGTTAGCGGACAGATCGGATACATTAATGCGACTGCTCGTCTTACTTCCCCTGAAATCAATCTTCAACCTTTTATTACGATACCTGAAGGAAGGTATAATAACAATCTGAATGTTTCCGGTTTTTCGGGGATTGCGAAAACGGATGCTAAAATGCTGCTGTACTCCGGTGGTAAGGTAAAGTATCTGAAAAAAGCTGTTGAAGAAAAAAAGGTTTCTGAAGACATCCTGTTAGAAAAGACCAGAGATGAGGTTGTAGCCGGTATTTCCAAGGCATATGATCAGTTGGCTTTGATCCATCAGTCGAAAAGAGTTCTGGATGAAAGTAAGAAAAGGCTGGACATTAACAGAAAAACAGCAGATAAGGCATTAGGATATGGGTTAATTACACCCTACGATCATAAGAAAATTGAGCTGGCTCAGGCAACCCTGAATGCTAAAATTGTAGAATATGAGGGCAAAAAAGAACTTCTTCTTACCCAGCTTTATATACTGACGGGAATTAGTAAAGAACGTCTTAGAATGATAGAGCCGGTTTTGTCACCCGTTGATATGCTTGTATCCGAAAAAGGAATTGAAGAAAGGGCGGAAATTCGTGCATTAGACCATGGAATTGTGGCTGCGGATTATAAGATCAAGGCAGAAAGGACATGGATGATTCCAAAAGTACAGCTGATGGCTTCTGCTTATTATATTGGATTGTACGGAAGCAGAATTAAAACTTCGGAAAATGTTATTCC
This sequence comes from Chryseobacterium piperi, assembly GCF_002285635.2. NCBI lineage: Bacteria > Pseudomonadati > Bacteroidota > Flavobacteriia > Flavobacteriales > Weeksellaceae > Chryseobacterium > Chryseobacterium piperi. Next base: position 386,071 of record NZ_CP023049.2, read on the forward strand.
TGCAGTTCCTGCTTTGGGATACCAGGGAGCTAAGCTTGACTGGAGACCTACCAATATTAATATTTTACCTCTGCTTACTGCCGGAGTTGGTTTTAAATGGGAAATATTTGATGGAAGGGAAGGGAAACATGCTGAAGAAACGGCTAAAATAGGAAAGGAAGTTTTACAGAACCAGAAAGAGGATGCGCTTAAAAAACTAACTTTGAACTTAGCCAATAACCAAACTAATTACGATATCGCAACCGCACAGATCACGTTAAAAAGCAAAGAAAAAGAATTGGCTAAAAATGCTCTCGTACAGGCTGAAAAAGAATTTAGATACGGAATGAGCAAATCTTCACAGTTGATAGAAGCTGAAAGTGATCTCGAAATGGCAGAACTTGAATATCAGAACGCAATTTTTAATCAGCGAAGAGCTGGAATAGAGCTAATGAGATCTACTCAGGAGCTGGATATTGCGAAACTTTATTAATCCTTTAAAATTGTAATGATGCAAAAAAATATCTCTATATTATTTCTTTTTCTGGTGTTATTAGGGAGCTGTACTCAAAAGAAAGAAAACCTTAATGATTCAGAAGGTAAGACCAAAAAAGATGTGATTTCCTTCGCTCCTAAAGTGACGGGAAGAATTGTAAAAATATATGTAACTGAAGGGCAAACCGTAAAAAGAGGGGATACGTTGGCTTTGCTGGATATTCCTGAGGTTTCTGCTAAAATTGCCCAGGCCCAAGGAGCTGTAAGTGCAGCAACGGCTCAGGAACAGATGGCTAAAAATGGAGCAACTGCTGATCAGATGAGACAGCTTCAGGCTAAATATAAAGGCTTGAAAGAGCAATATGATTTTGCTCAGAAATCATTCCGCAGGGCTTCCAATATGTATAGAGACAGTCTGATGTCCCCACAGGCTTATGATGAGGTGTACGCCAAGCTTCAGGGTGCAAAAGCCAAATATGATGCTGTGGTAGCAGAATTAGATGATGTGAAAAGAGGGACCCGTTTTGAAAAAGTGGAAATGGCGGCAGGACAGGCTTCCCAGGCAAAAGGAGCATTACAGGAAGCGAATGTAGCTTATTCCGAAAGGTATGTGATCGCGACCAATGATATGGAAATAGAAACGATCAGTCTTAATCCGGGAGAACTGGCAACGGCTGGTTTTGCATTATTTAACGGTTATATTCCGGAAAGTACATATTTCAGATTTACCGTTCCGGAAAGTGAGATCTCAAAATATAAAAAGGGACAGGCTGTAACCTTACAGGTCGTTTATAATAAAGAAAATTTAGAAGGAACCATTTTGTATATCAAACAATTAACCAGATATGCTGATATCACGACTGCTTATCCTGATTATCAGTTGCAGGATGCGGTGTATGAAATCAAGGTGAAGCCAAAGGATATGAATAAGGCAAAAAATATTCTGGTGAATGCTAATGTGATTCTAAAATAATAAACAGATGAAAGAATTTTTCCGCCTTTTGAAGCGTGAGTTTAAAATGTTCATAGGTAACTCTACATTAAGAACCGTATTCTTTCTGGCTCCGTTATTCTATGCCACTTTACTGGGTTTTGTTTATCAAAGCGGAAAAGTAGAAAACACTCCTGTTATTGTAATTGACAGGGATAATACCCCTTTATCTAATCAGCTGACGGAAATGCTTGGAGATAACAAAAGCATTCGAGTACTCCGGTATGTTCAGGAACCCGTGAGTATTAAAGATGAGGTGATCAGACATGAAGCGGCTGCGGTGGTGATTATTCCTTCAAAATTTGAGGGAGCAATGCTACAGAAAAAATACCCTGAAGTCAACGTGTATATCAATACGGGAAATGTACTGACCGCAAATTTTGCAACAAAAGCGCTTCAGCTTACCATAGGAACTTTTTCTGCAGGAGCATCTATAAAAGCTCTTCAAAAAGCAGGGATGCCGGCAACCCGTGCGGCCACTCAGTTTGAGCCATTTAAAACCAATTATATTACCCTGTTTAATACCACCAGCAACTACCTGATTTTTATGTGGCCGGCTATGCTGGCTGTTGTATTACAGCAGGTTATTCTGTTGGCTATGGCGGTAAGCTTTGCGGCGGAATTCCAGGGTGGTACTTTTGTAAAAGAATACTATGGAATGAAAAGATGGGCATTCCCAACGATGCTGATTAAAGTAATTCCGATCTGGGTATTTTCAATTCTTATTGTGGGCATGTATTACTTTATGCACATGATTTTTAAAGTCCCGATGCCACAGGGCATTTTCAACTTTATAATACTCACCTCCGTTTTTGTAGGTTCCGCGTCCTTTTTAGGAGTCTTTATCAGTATACTGATTCCGGATGCTCTAAAAGCAACTCAGATTCTTATGGTAATTGCTTCGCCTGCATTTATCATTAGTGGATTTACATGGCCTTTGAATGCTATGCCCGGGTTTGTACAATTCATCGCGAATATTATTCCATTAACGCCCTTTTTACAGGCATTCAAAATATTATTGATCCAAAAGGGATCGGTAGCACTTACATACCCTTATATGAGACATTTGGGTATACTTCTCATCGTATATGCCATTTTGGGATGGATTGCCCTTAAGATCAAACTTTGGCTGATTTTCAGATACGTAAAACCTGAAAAGGCACAGGAAGAAGAGGTCTTCGAAGATCTTTAATTAAACCCTGTTTTTTGTTTTAGCTACGAATGCATCCATAAAAAATTCGTGCATTCGTGGCTAAAAATAGTATCTGGATACACTTTCTCACTTTTAAGGCAACCTTTTTCGGCATCTCCCGGAATATCTCAAAATTGTCACTTGCTTTATTAAATCTTGAATCTACACAAAATGTAATTCCGAGGAACCTCATAGACTCTTTATACCACTCCTTTCTGTTCAGAATTTAAGTATACTATATCATATTGATTTAGCTAAATTCATCAGTAATTTAAAACTCATTTTCAGGGTTTTTACGGTTTTTTAAAAAGGATATAAAATCATGAGAAAAAACTAATATATTTGTTTTTTGAACAAGTAATTAGACAATGGAAAATGTATTTGACGCAAAAGATGCTCAGAATTATATCAATAGAATCAATAATCTCGTTGAAGGAACTCATGGATTATGGGGAAAAATGATGGTGGATCAGATGTTGGCTCACTGTTGTGTTTCTTATGAAATGGTGTATGAACCGGAAAAACACAAAAAGCCCGGAGCAATTGCCAAGTTTATCTTGAAAAATTTTGTCAAGCCTAAAGTAGTAGGTGAAAAAGGATATTCAAGAGATTCACCTACAGCACCCCAATTTATGATCGTTGGGCGAAGAGATTTTGAAGAAGAAAAGAAAAGACTGATAGGATATATTCAGAAAACCCAGCAATTGGGAGCAGCTGCTTTTGATGGAAAGGAATCTTTCTCTTTTGGTAAACTGAAATCACATGAATGGAATAATATGTTTGCAAAACATCTCAACCATCATTTATCGCAGTTTGGAGTTTAGAAAAAGTTAAAATTTAAACAGAGAAGATTTAAAGAAAGAGCTAAAAGAAAGATTTTCAACCATTAAGTTTACCCTCAAAACCAATACCATGAAAAAAATAGCATTCCTCCTCATTCTTATTTCCAATTTTGTTTTTGCTCAAATGCCTAATATTTCCAATGTATGGCTTAATAATAGCAAACCATATACGGGAACCATAGGAAATGGCAACCAGGAAATTAAACTCAAAATCAATATTTCCGAACAGGATAAAAACAATGATCAGGAATATTTTCTTTCCGGTTACTCTTTGGTAGATAAGAATTATACAAAATTTGAAGGAAAGCTGGCTATTACAAAGTATAGAGATTCCAAGAAAAAGGGCAGTGTTTTCGGAGAATATGAATTAGCAGAAGAAAATAAAGGGAAGCATTCCGGTATTTTCAAAGGAAAGTTTATCTATACCTTTCAATGGGATAAAACGAAAGAAAAAGTAGTGGGAGAATATATTGAATTCATTGGAGACTGGAAGAGCTATGATGGAACATTAGATTTTAAAACCCGTCTAAGAAATCAATAAAATTGAGCTTTAAATAGAAAAATAAAATATGAAATTAGGAGTATTTTCAATCAGTTTAAGTGTGAAGGATTTAGAAAAATCCAAAGACTTTTATGAAAAGTTAGGATTCAGTTCTATGGGCGGAAGTATGGAACAAAACTATCTTATTATGAAGAATGGAAGCACTTTGATTGGCCTTTTTCAGGCTATGTTCGACGGGAATATGCTTACATTCAATCCGGGATGGGACGAAAATGCCCAGAACCTTGAATCGTTTGACGATGTACGCGATATTCAGAAACACCTGAAAGAAAATAATATTCAATTGGAAAAAACAGCTGATGAAACTACTTCAGGTCCTGAACATATCTTTCTTAAAGATCCGGATGGAAATATGATTCTGATAGATCAACACAGATAGATAAAAAACACATTGTATGAAAATTTTAAAATGGATCATCATTGTATTGGCATCAATACTGATCATCTGGCTTGTGGCTGCGGCTCTTGTTTCAGGAGAATTCAAATATGAAAAATCAATTTCAATAAATGCCCCGGCTGAAAAAGTATGGCAAAATACCAATACTCTGAAAGCTATGGATCAATGGAGCCCATGGAATGATATTGATTTGAAAATGCGAAAAGACTGGAGTGGAACTACCGGGCAACCAGGTGAGAAAATGTGTTGGGAAAGTAAAAACGATAATGCCGGAAAAGGCTGCCAGGAAGTGAAAAAGGTAGATACTGCCGGTAAAAGAATAGATACTTCTATCCAGTTTCTGGCTCCCTATCAGAGCAGTGCGGATACGTATGTTACCGTTATTCCGGAGGCGGGTGGAAGTAAAGCTACCTGGGGATTCGTTTCACAGATTCCATATCCTTTTACTTTGATGAAATTATTTATGAATATGGATGGAGCGATCGGAAAAGACTATCAGAAAGGACTTTCAAGATTAAAAGAAATCTCTGAAAAACCTTAACATATACAAACTAAAAACTAAAACAACGAACACACTATGGCATCAGTAAACGTTTATCTGACATTCAACGGAAACTGCAGAGAAGCATTTGACTTCTACAAATCTGTTTTTGGAGGCGAATATCCGTATATCGGGACTTTTGGAGAAATGCCTCCAATAGAAGGAAAAGAAACTCCTGAAGAAGACAAAGATAAGATTATGCATGTTTCCCTTCCGATTTCCAAAGAAACAATACTTATGGGAAGTGATACGGGAGGAGAATGGGCCTCCCACTTTAAGATGGGAAATAATATTTCCATTTCTATTAATGCCGAATCTAAAGAAGAAGCAGATCGCTTATTCAATGGGCTTTCCCAAGGAGGGCAGATCACAATGCCGATGGAAGATACTTTCTGGGGTGCTTATTTTGGGATGTTTACAGATCAGTTCGGAATCAATTGGATGGTAAATTATGATGATCCGGCTAAAACCCAGGTTCATCCATAATATTCATATTTTGTATTCAGAATATAGTTAAAAATAACCGGCAGGACTTCCTGTCGGTTTTCATTTATTATACATTTGCATTCCGATTTTTTTTAAATTTGAAAAAAAATACTGACTTGTTGAAGATTTAGAGTTCGGGAAGCCTTACTTTTAAAATATAATAAGCAGGAAATACACAAGATGAAATTTAAGATAACCGATATCGCAGCAGAGCACGCAAAAGTAAAAAGCGGTGCAGACTTTCCAGAATATATTCATGCTATTAAAAAGAAAGGAGTCTCCTTTTATAAAGTGTATGTAAAGGATGGAGATACAGAATATTTCGATGATGAAAACCAATCCATTCATACCGGGAGTAAATACGATTCTCTCGCTATATCAGAACCATTAAATTTAGAAAACTTTAAATCAAGATTAAAATTACACCAGCAAGGTGAAACAGATTATCTTACATTCTGTAAAGATTGTGCTGATCATGGAATCAAAGGCTGGAAAATGGATCTGAGTAAAATGATCTGCATTTATTTTGATCAGGCTGAAAATGAAGTTTTAGCAGAGAGGATTCCATCTCTTTCAATTAATTAACTTAAAATAAACACATATGATTTTGAAAATAGTAAGTATTGCATTAATTTTAGTTGCAGTATATATGGGCTTTAAACAAGGCTGGGCAATGATCTCGGGAAAAGCCGAAATGTTGCAGATGCTTGGAAAGCTGGGAATGAGTGCCAGTGCAGTCATGATTTTAGGCGTTATAACCTTATTAAGTGCAGTAATGATTCTGATCCCGCAAACCTTTGTCTGGGGGAATTTTATAATGGCAGGAACGATTCTGTTGATTATGTGCCTTGAACTCTTCCATGGAGATATAAAAGGAGCATTGATTGAATTTCCTTTCATTATTTTGAACCTGATTATTATTTATTTAAATTACCCTTTCAAATTTTCATGAAAAAAATTCTTTACATACCGCTGTTATTTCTGATGTGTTCAGCATGTGCACAAGAAAAGGGAGCAAAAAAGACAATTCAAACTCAACAACTAACGAAAAATAATATGGACTTAACCAAGCTAAATGAAACAGTAAGAAAAGCTTTTGAAGCATGGCAAAATGGAAATGCACAGGCTTTTACTTCTTTCTTTACGGAAGATGCAAAATTATATGATGACGGAAACCCAAGGGACTTTAAGAAATTTGTGAAAGACGCTTGTGGTCATGAAAAATTCACAAGCATAGATAAAGTGGAAGATGAAGGCAAAGCCATCTATGGACAATTTCATACGGAGAGCTGGGGAGACTTTAAAACCTATTTTAAGTTTAAGCTGAATACAGAAGGGAAATTTGATACCCTGGAAATAGGACAAGCTAACTAATCAATTCACGAAGAAGATTAATATGAGGATTGCAAGGTCATTGGCTTTGGTTATTTTTACTTTGGCAACAACATTTTCGTTCGCGCAGAAAAATGATTTAGGAGCCTGGTATATGTATTTTGGAAATAATAAAATTAATAAAAAATGGAACTGGCATAATGAAATTCAGTATCGTAATTATGATGCAATAGGAGATCTGGAACAGCTTTTAATCAGAACAGGGATTGGGTATGATCTTTCTGAAAATAATAATAATGTATTGCTGGGATATGGTTTTGTTTTAAGCCAGCCTTATGTGAATGGTGAAAAGAAGGAAAATATTGAACATCGTATTTTCCAGCAGTTTATTACCAAGCAACAGTTGGGTAGATTCAACCTCCAGCATCGTTATCGTTTGGAAGAACGTTTTCTGGAAGATGACTTTAGAATGAGGTTCCGTTATTTCCTGGGACTTAATATTCCGATCAATAATAAGGAGATGCTTCCGAAAACCTTTTATGCTTCAGTATATAATGAAGTTTTTCTACATTTTAACGGTCCTGTATTTGACAGAAACCGGGTATATGGTGCATTAGGATATGTGATCAGTAAAAATCTGAGAATAGAAGCCGGATATATGAATCAGCTTCAGGAAAATAAGAACAGAGGACAGATCCAGATCGGATTTTATAACAATATCCCTTTTAACAGAAAGTAAACACAAAATAAAAAACACGTATGCACTCAGGAAAAAGATTTGGTGTTCGCGAATTTGCGATGTGGACCAGAAGAAGTATTTATGTCTTAACAATTTTAGCTGCGATTCCTACAGCATTGTATTGCCTGGGATGGACTTTCGTTTCGTTTCCATGGCAGCCGATAGCGATTATGGGAACAGCAGTTGCATTCATCGTAGGGTTCAAAAATAATGCGAGCTATAGCAGACTTTGGGAGGCAAGACAGATTTATGGCTCGATTATTAATAACAGCCGTAGTTTTGGATACATTTTGAGAGATTCGCTTTCGGAAAAAAATCCAGAAAAAGTTAAAGAAATGTTTCTGCGTCATTATGCCTGGCTGACAGCACTTCGTTTTCAGCTGCGTGAGCCCAGAGCCTGGGAACATATGAATACGGTACAATTTGATGAATACTCAAAAAAATATGATATTCCGGAACGTCTTTCAAAACTGGACGAAGAGCTGAAAAACTATATTTCAGATCAGGAGCTTCAATATATTATGAGCAAGAAAAACAGAGCAACTCAATTGACGGCAACCCAAAGCAAGGAATTGTCGGAAGCTTATGCAAGAGGAGAAATTAATGATTTCCAATGGACGCAGATTAACCAGCAATTGGTGAAGTTTACAGACGATCAGGGAAAGGCGGAGCGAATTAAAAACTTTCCTTATCCAAGGAATTTTTTATCGATTACGACCTATCTTTTGCTACTGTTTATTGTCTTTGTTCCTTTTGGATTACTAAAAGAATTTGACAAATTGGGAGAAGGAACACTATTGGAAGGATATACCATATGGTTCAATATTCCGTTCTCACTATTAGTAACGTGGTGCTTTCATACCTTAGACAGTGTAGGGGAGGCTTCAGTCAATCCTTTTGAGGGTAGTCCAAATGATGTTCCTATAACACAGATAAGCCGTACGATTGAGATTGATATGAGAGATATGCTGGATGAAAATAATTTACCATCAGCCATTACACCTAAGAATAATATCGTTCTTTAATACGACCTTATCATAACGATGAAAAATTTTATTTAAAAAATCCCCTTAAAATAATAATAACACTAATAAAAAATCATATTTAAATGATTCACAATTACGTCATAATATCCATCACTGTATTATTATCTGTGATGATATTGGTCATGATCGGGCAGAAATTGAAGGTAGCTTATCCTATATTTCTCGTGATCGCAGGATTATTGATCAGTTTTATTCCGGGAATGCCCAGGGTTGAAATAGAACCCGATCTGGTATTTCTTATTTTTCTTCCACCTATTTTATTTGAAGCAGCCTGGTTTACCTCCTGGCAGGATTTTCATAAGTGGAGAAAACAGATCTTTTCAATGGCTTTCGGGCTGGTATTTCTTACCTCAATCGTCGTAGCTTATCTTTCGTCATCCATTATTCCGGGACTTACTGTGGCAATGGGATTTTTATTGGGAGGTGTGAATTCTCCTCCGGATGCGGTTGCGGCTACTTCCGTACTGAAACACATGAAAATTCCAAAGAAAATAACAAGTATTCTCGAAGGAGAAAGTCTGATTAACGATGCTTCGAGTTTGATTGTATTTAAATTTGCCCTGGCTGCAGTTATTTCAGGACAGTTTATTTTCAGGGATGCAGTGCAGGATTTCTTTATCATGGCTATTGGAGGCATTGCTATTGGGATTGCTATAGGATTTTTGTTTGGTGCATTACTCCGTATTATTCCATCCAATTCTAATATAGATACCATTATTACCCTTATCGTTCCTTATATTATGTACGTAGGAGCAGAGCATTTTCATTTCTCAGGAGTATTATCGGTAGTAGCCGGAGGATTGCTGATGTCATACAATTCCCATTGCTATTTAAGCCATACGTCAAGGATTCAGTCGGGGAATGTATGGAGCGTTTTGATCTTTTTGATGAATACAATCATTTTTATCCTTATTGGTCTTGAGCTGCCTGTTGTGGTTAGTGCAATGAAAGAATATACCATTTCAGAAGGTATTTTTTATAGTATTGTGATTGGCGGGGCCATTATTCTGACAAGAATTATCTACAGTTACGCTTTAATGTATTTTCCAAGACTGTGCTCAAAAGAGTTGAGATTAAAAGTGCCTAAACCGGACTGGAGAGAACCTTTCATCATCAGTTTTGCTGCTATGAGGGGAGTGGTCTCATTAGCTGCTGCATTATCTATTCCTGCATTTTTACCGAATGGGGAAGCGTTTCCACATCGTAATATTATTTTATTTGTAACTTTCGTCATTATTTTGATTACGTTAGTAGGACAGGGACTATTGTTGTCTCCCATTTTAAAATTACTGAAAATCAATGATGCCGGAAGTGAAATACCGGAAGAAAAGCAGGAAATCATCTTAATGAGAAAGCTAAAAGAAACGGCTTTACATAAATTAGATTCCGATTTTTCAGAACTGGCAGAAAAGAACAGTATGGTGGGTTATCAAAAACATAAACTGGAAAATGATGTGATGATGATGACGGATAAAGCTCAGTGTATGGCCTCCACGGGAGATTATGCGAGAGTAATGAGCGAAAACAAAGAAGTACTTCGACAGATTATCCAGGCACAGCGTAACGAACTTCATCGGATGAAACGTGAAAAGATATTTGATGATCATGTTATGAGAACCATTGAAATGCAGCTGGATTTTGATGAAGCTAAAATCACAGGATTTACCCATGGGTAAAATTTAAATATTGTAAAGAAGTAGAGATGAATACTCCAATTATTATTCAAAAAAAGGTAGAAGCCCCGATCGATGAGGTTTGGGAAGCCCTTACTGACAAAGAAAAAATGAAATCATGGTATTTTGATGTACCCGATTTTGAATTAAATACGGGAAAACAGTTTAATTTCTATGAACCGGGAGAAGAAAAGAAATACCACCATCAGGGAAATATTTTGGACTTTGTTCCTAATGAAGTACTGAAGCATACGTGGTGCTATCCGGAACTATCAGATAAAGAAACTATTGTTACATGGGAACTTCAGCCAGACGGTAATGGAACACTGGTTAAGCTAATTCACGAAAATGTAGATAATTTCAAAGCTCTCGGCGATAGCTTTTCAAGACAAAGTTTTACAGAAGGCTGGAATGGAATTATAGGACAGAGTCTGAAATCTTATCTGGAATAACAATAATCAAACGCAAAATCATGTATTATAATTAAGAAGTGATTTTGCGTTTTTACTTTATAATATAATTGCTATGATAAAATATAATTCCTTGCGTCCAGTATTGTGGACAGAAAATCTTGATGATACCATTGGTTTCTATATTCATACTTTGGGTTTTAGCCTGCTGGAGAGAAATGAAGAGTGGCAGTGGGCTTCTATTCAAAAAGATGGAGTTTATATAATGCTTTCAAAGCCTAATGAACATGAGAAATTTAATGGGATAGCTTTTACAGGGTCATTTTACTTTAATGTAGATCATGTCGATGAGCTTTGGGAAGAACTTAAGGGTAAAACAGAAATCTGTTATGAAATAGAAACATTCGACTGGGAAATGAGAGAGTTTGCCATCTATGATAACAATGGCTATATATTACAATTTGGTCAACCTGCGGGTGAAATTAGTACAGCGGAATAATATTTGCTATTTTTGAGAAAATATTTAGAAATTCAATGAGAAAAAATATAATAGTCGGTTTTGCGGCGATTTTGATGTTGGCGTCTTGTAATAATGATAAAAAGGTATTGAATAGTTTAAATGATTACAACAATTCAATGGAAAGTAAAGGCTATCATTTTGGGGATAAGCTGGCACTTCCCAAAGAAGTGGCTGACAATGCAGAAAGTGTTACCATCAGTTTTGGAGATAAGGAAACTTCCAATCTGGTCATTGATCCTAAATTCTTCACATTAGGAGATAATGCGGTAACTTTTAATATTAAAACAAAAGGTGGGCAGACATTGAATCAAGATGCAACGATTAATGTTTTTGCTAAAAATCCTGAAAAAAATATTCCTTACCAGATTGTAGCGGAATATCCTCATAACCCTGCCAATTTTGTTCAGGGATTCCAGATAGAAGGTAACACAATATATGAAAGTGACGGGCAAAACGGTTCTTCTCAGATATTGAAATATACTTTAGGTACTACAACTCCTCTTGTATCGACAAAACAGGCGCAGGAAGATTTTTCTGAAGGAAGTACAATTGTTGGAGATAAAGTATACCAACTCACATGGCAGAGCAAAAAAGGGTATATCTATGATAAGAACTCTTTGAAATTATTGTCCGAGTTTGCTTATCCTAATGTATTAGGAGAAGGATGGGGATTAACCTATGATGGGAAAAACCTGATTGCATCCGACGGAAGTAAACTTTTATATTTCCTGGATCCGAAAGATCCTTCAAAATTAGTAAGATATATTGCTGTGGCAGGAAGTGCTCAGGCATATGATCAGCTGAACGAGCTTGAATATCATAACGGATTTATCTATGCGAATGTTTGGCAGAAACCTATCATCTTAAAAATCAATCCTGCTAACGGAGAAGTGGTGGGAACATTTGATTTTACAGATATTGCCAAGCAAAATACCAAAGGGAGTGATGATGTGTTAAACGGAATAGCTTTCAAAGGAGATAATATGTTGGTGACAGGAAAAAACTGGTCTAAAATCTATGAAGTTGCTATTAAATAATGCAAACAGCAATTTCAATTCACAAAATAATATTGATAGCGCTTCCTTTAAGGAGCGCTATTTTAGTGGAAACTACGAAGTCATAATCGAGGATATTCGCACAGCGGAATTAATTTTGCTATTTTTGGGAGAAATATTAGAAACTTGAAAGTAAACCTGATAGCAACATTTGTATTGGCTTTAGTATTAACCTCCTGTAAGAATGACAGGAAAATTCTGAATGCTTTAAATGACTATAATAATTCAATGGAAAGTAAAGGCTATCATTTTGGTGATATGGTGGTACTTCCCAAGGATGTTGCGGATAAGGCGGAAAGTATTACCATCAGCTTTGGAGATAGTGAAACTTCAAATTTAATGATTGATCCCAAGTTTTTTAGATTAGGAGATAATGATGTTACTTTTGTAGTTAAAACTAAAGATGGTGAAACCTTACATCAGGATGCCACAATCAATGTTTTTGCTAAAAATCCTGAGAAACAAATTTCCTATGAAATTAAGGCTGAATATCCCCATGATCCCAATAATTTTATTGAGGGATTTACACTTGAAGGAAATACCGTCTATGAAAGTGTTGGGCTTACCAATTCTTCTAAAATTGTAAAATACTTATTGGGAGCAACAGAACCTATTCTGTCTGTAAAACAATCTGGTGATATTTTTTCTGAGGGCTGTGCTATCGTGGGGGATAAAATATACCAGTTAACCTATCAAAACAGAAAAGGCTTTATATACGATAAAAATACATTGACTCTGCTTTCTGAATTTCCATTACCTGATGTAATTAAAGAGGGTTGGGGGCTGACCTATGATGGGAAAAATCTTATCGCTACAGATGGCTCAAAAAACCTGTACTATCTTGATGTTAATGATCCTTCTAAAGTACTTAAGACTCTACCCGTAGCTGGTAGTTCTGAAGTTTATGATCAACTTAATGAATTAGAATATCATGATGGATTTATTTATGCTAATGTGTGGCATAAGCCTATTATTTTAAAAATTAATCCGTTGAATGGCGAAGTTGTAGGTAAGTTTGATTTCACTAAGCTTACAGAGGAAAACTCTCAGAATAACAGTGAGTATGTTTTGAATGGCATTGCGTTTAGAGGAGAGAACATGTTGGTGACTGGAAAAAACTGGAATAAGATTTATGAAGTTGCTATTAAGTAAATTAGAAGCAGTTTAAAATAAAGTATGTAAATTGGTAGTGTTCCTAATAGAACATAAAAAGAACTTTGAAATTATTATCCTTAATATTTGTTTTTATTTTCTGTTCAGTTGCTGGACAGAAAGCAATGGCTTTTGATACATTAAAATTAAAAGAAGCCAGAGATATGTTTGCTGATGATTACGGCAACGTATATATCTATAAAAATAAAGATTTCAGCTTTACGAAATACGATTCACTGGGAAAGCAGCTTGGTAAAATGATGCTTACCGTTCCTTATAAAGTTCAGGGAGTTCAAAATCCTTTAACGGTGCCGTTATTTTCGGAAAATGCTCAGGAAATGAAATTTGTGGATCAAAACCTCAATGAAATTCAGCGCCTAGATTTTAAGCAGAAATTTACATTTATAAGGATTGCTTATGCAGAAGACCTTCAGCAGATATGGCTGTTGGACGAAAGCTCAAAACGATTGATTCAATATAATTTCAGGAATGATACAACCATCAATTCTTATCCTTTTGATGCCAGCTTTGATGACCTGATAGACCTTTTAGTTTATGAAAGTAAGGTTTATATTTTAACCAGAAAGCATTTCAGGATGTATACCTTGAAATTTGAGAAACTGGTAGAAATTCCTGTAGAAAATGCAAAGCGCTTCAGAAGAGAAAATGAATTTATTATGGTAATCACCAATAATTCAGTTTTTAAGTACTTTCCTGAAAAAGGATTGGTAAAAACTTTTGGGGATCCTGATGCACAGATTGTGGATAAAAACACGCTTGCTTATTTTGAAATCAAAGCCAACAAACTTTATCTTTACAACCTCGAAAAGAGCCAACATATTAAAGAACCAACAGAGCCGGGGCCTGAACAAAAGAACACTGAAGAACCTGCAGAGAAAGCGGCTGAAAAGCAAGCCGAAACAGAGGAGAAGTCTTTAGATCAAGTTCAGGACAAGTTTATTAAAGACCAGTCCGTAGAAAAGCCTGCAGATGATACTTTAAAGAAACTGACTGACGAAACCTCGGAAATTCAGACTGTAGGTATTTAAATGTTTCAAATTAGAACAATAAATATTAAGGGAAAATAGAATATGCACATTGCGGTTACAGGAAATATTGGAGCAGGAAAGACTACTTTAACTACTATGCTTTCGAAGCACTACGGATGGGATGCTCAGTTTGAGGATGTAGATCACAATCCTTACTTGGAAGATTTTTATGCAGATATGAGCAAATGGAGTTTTGCGTTACAGATCTATTTTCTGGGGAGTAGATTTCAACAGGTAAAGGAAATCAGGGAGAGTGGTAAAAATATTATTCAGGATCGTACGATTTATGAAGATGCCCATATTTTTGCAGAAAACCTGAATGATATGAACTTGCTTTCGGACAGGGATTTTAACAATTATACTGCGGTTTTTAATCTGATGAAATCATTTGTTTCAGCTCCGGATTTACTGATCTATCTTAAATCAGATGTTCCTAATCTGGTTAAAAAGATCTACAAAAGAGGACGGGAATATGAAGCGTCCATCAGTATTGAATATCTCTCCAAACTCAACCAGAAGTATGAAAAGTGGATTTCCAATTATACTGAAGGGAAGTTGTTGATTATTGAAGTGGATGATCTTGATTTCGTGGAAAAACCTGAGGATTTTGGATTTATTCTTGAAAAGATCGAAGCAGAGCTTAACGGATTGTTCTAAATGACTTTTTCAAATGTCTAACAGTTTCTCTTTACTGCGTGAAATGCTTTGTGTCCTTATCAACACAATGATTTAAAAGACTTTTACTCCTTTGCAATTAGCCAATTGTCCTGAAAATCAGATTAATTAACAGATATTTGGGATCTTTTAAGTTTTTTGTAACTGGATTTATTACTAAATTTGTTAGAGTACAAGTTTAATTTTTTAATACAATTAGATATGCTAGTGAAGGTTTTACATAATGGAAGTTGTTCAAAATCCAATGCTGTTCTTGAGTATCTGGATGAAAATGGAGTGCCTTTTGAGATCATCAATATAGTTGAAGACCCATTGAGTATTTTAGAAATAAGAACGGTATTGAAAAAACTGAATCAAAGTGTTTTTCATTTGATTAGAAAAACGGAAAAGCTTTATTTGGAAAAGTTTGCAGGTAAGAATTATTCAGAAGATGAATGGATAGAAATTTTGTCTCAGAATCCTTCTCTGATTCAACGTCCTATTCTGATTAAAGGATCGGTTGCCATGTTAGGCAGACCTATTGAAAATGTGAAGTTTTTTATTGAGAAATAAACATAAACAGCTTATAAAATAAAAAAGTCAGCATCACGCTGACTTTTTTATTTTTACAGAAGGATTACTCCTTCTATTTTGGCAACTTCTTTATAAATAGTAACCACCTGATCCGCATCCAATACAAATGCATTGATATTACACGCGGTATATTTTCCATTCTTACTTTCCCGGTTTCCCAGTGTGAATTTGATCCCGTCAAATACTTTGTATATTTCTGTAAGCTTTGATTTATCTGTAGGAATTATAAATTTAAATAAATAATCCTCCGGAAAGTCATGGTGACCTTCTAGTTTTTCCTTTAAAGAATTGTAAAACTCTTCAGGACTTGCGTGTTGATTTCCTTGAATGATATCCATCTACAAATTTTAAATATTATATAAATTTAACGAAATTTTTACTATTTTCCAAGAGGTCCCAATAGCGCCTTTGAATTTTGTACTTCATAATCCTCAATAATATTGAAGATTCCGTCAACAAGTTGTTCAGAAGCTAATCTGCTGAGTCCGCCTGCATTAACGGTATTGTTACTTCCGCCCAATAAATTTCCTAAGAAATTGCTTCCTGCTAAAGCTGTATTGATGGTTTTAACGATACCATATTGATTGAGCTGTTCATCTACCTTCGGTGTAATAGCTGCTACCAGTTGTTGAGAGGTTTTTTCCTTTAAAATAAGGGTAGCTGTTCCTTTCGGCCCCTGAATGATTCTTGATACATCCTGTGTATTTAAGCTGCTTACTGCATTTTGTAAGATCGGTCTTGAAATATTTACCGTATAAGAAGCTGCTTCTGCAATATACTCCCTTTCTTTAGCAACTAATGAAGGAGCTACTTTTTCCAGCATGGTATTGATTTCTCTCAGCTCTTTAGGCAATGCCTTATCCACTAAATTATTTTGAAGGAAGGCACTTTTATTTCCATAAACCGCCATTCCTTTATCAATGCCATTTAATAGAAACCTTTTGATTACGGATACACCCAAATCAGTGGTTGCTAACGTCGTGCATGAATTGATAGAAGTTGTGATCACGGTAACAGTTCCTACCAATAAAGCTGCGGCTATGATATATTTTTTCATTTGATTTTTATTAATGGTTATTTTTTTCAAATACTGCGCCAAAGGTAAACAGGAAAATCTGTTTAACAAAATATTAAATGAATGGAGAGGATTTCGGGGCTTTTTTGTTAAAAAGTACTAAATCCTCATTGTGTTTTTAATTATAATAGGGGGTATATTTTATTAATATTTAGTTAATATGTAAGTGTATTGTGTTTTTTGGTTTATTATATTCCATGAATTTTAGAATTTTTATGATATTTTAATGATGTTTCAGATATTTTTATAATTTTGGCTAATGTCTTTTTTTGAGAAATTCAATATTTATTTAATTAAAGGCAGTTGGTAGGTTTAAAAACCTACTTCGAAAATTGATTGTACGAAATAAAATTGAACTATATGAGACAAAGTGATTTAAAGTATTCATCACTCATTGCTGTTTTATACTTTGGTATGAACGTCAATGCGCAGGTAACTCCTAAGGATACTGTTCCCAAAGAACAGAAAATCGAAGAGGTGGTTATGATTGGATATGGTAGCCGTAAGAAAGTTGATAATACAACTTCCATCAGTTCCATCAGCGCGGAAGAAGTAACGAGAACAAAGGTGTTAAATGCTTCACAAGCTATCCAGGGAAAAGCGGCAGGGGTACAGATAATTGCATCTGATGCACCCGGTTCAACACCAACTGTAACGATTAGAGGTCTTGGGACTGTATTAGGTGGTAGAACTCCATTGTTTGTTGTTGATGGTATGTTTACAGATAATATTAATAACATCAACTCCAATGATATATTAACTTATGATATCTTGAAAGATGCTGCTGCGTTAGCCATTTATGGTAATAGAGCTGCGAATGGAGTTGTTATTATTACCACAAAATCAGGTAAAGGTAAATTAAGTGTCTCTTATGATGGTTTGATAGGAATAAGAAACCCTTTAAGAACTATTAAGATGGCAAATGCTTCAGAATTCGCAACTTATAATAATGCAGGTTCTAAAAGCGATTATCTAAATCCTAATCAACCCTACAATACTGATTGGTTTAAAGAAATTACCAGAACAGGTATTTATAACCAGCACAATGTTTCGATTTCCGGTTCCTCTGAGGCTGCAAAATACTTTTTCAGTTTCGGTAACTATGAAGAAGAATCTATTCTTAAAGGAACTAATTATAATAGAACTACGATAAGAACTAATAATGAGTTTAAGATTGCCAAAGGGATCAGATTATCTCAGACGTTGAGTGCTACATTTACTAATGATACCCCTAAATCATTTGGAGCTTTTACCAATGCATATAAACAGTCTCCTTTAGTTCCTGTATATTATCCAAATGGAAGGTATGGTCAACCAATCTTTGATAAATCCAATGGTAATATTGGATACGAAGGAGGAAGATTTAATAATGTGGGAAACCCTGTAATGCAGCTTGATTACGATAACCAGCAGGGGAAAAATTTTCTATTGCAAGGTGGTGTAAAATTAGACATTGATATTGTTAAAGACCTAAAATTTACATCCCAATTTAGCGGGGAGTATAACAATTATAAGTACTATAATTTTGTAAATTCTAAAGCTTTCTGGCTGGATAGTGACCCGATGAGAACAGAAAGCCAGTATTCTTCAACATCACCAATAACAAGATTAACAAATAGAAGCCAAAACTATTACAATTGGTTACTCAATAACTATTTAACGTATACCAAGAAAGTAGGCAATCACGATATTGAAGTTGTAGTGGGTACAGAAGCTTCCGTGAAAAATGGACTTGAGACTTTAATTATAAATAGAAAGAATGTTCCCGTTTCAAAGGACTATTGGAATCTGAGCGGGGTTGATTATTATGGCAATTTGTACAGTGATAATGATACAAAGGCTCTTGAATCGATACAAGGAAATAGAAATACAACAATTTCTTATTTTGGAAGATTTCAATATAAATTTATGAACCGTTACTTATTGAGCGGGACTGTAAGAAGAGATGGCTCTTCTCAATTTGCCGACGGACATAAATGGGGAACGTTCCCATCGTTTGGTGCAGGTTGGATCATCTCTGAGGAAGAATTTATGAAGGATGGCTTCTTTAATATGTTGAAACTTAGAGGAGGCTGGGGTAGAATAGGTAACCAAAATGTGCCATTGAATTATTTACCGCTTTCAGCTGGTGCTACTTATAATTACGGGTTCGGTAGCTCACCTGTCAGTAATGGAGTTACTGTTAATAAAAGTTATGATCCGGATTTAGGATGGGAAGTTACTCAAGAATCTTCTTTAGGATTGGATTTTGGGATCTTGAATAATAGATTAACCGGTACTTTTGATATTTATAACAGAAAAACGAAGAATCTTATTTTAGGAGTGGTTCCTTATTTAGGAACAGGAATTTCCGAAGTCAATTATTCACATATGGGAAGTGTTGTGAATAAAGGAGCTGAGGTAAGTTTTAACTGGGCTGATAAAGTAGGAGAAGACTTCACTTACTCAGTTGGAGCAAATTATTCTTACAACAATAATAAACTTGTTAGTATGAATCTTTCGAAGCCGGTTTCTCAAATTATAGGTGGAAATCTTGGTAATGGTATAGATACAAAAATTTTCAATGCTTCAGCGGTAGGCTATGCTTTAGGGAGTTTCTATTTATATGAAGCAGATGGTTATGACGCAAATGGAAATCTGAAGTTTAAAGATTTGAATGGTAATGGAGTTACAGATGGTGGAGATAGACGTTTCTTTGATTCTTATATACCGAAATCAACATTAGGAGTAAATGTTTCTATGGCCTATAAAAACTGGGATTTTGCCCTTAATGGTTATGGAGCATTTGGCTTTAAAGTATATAACGGTAAGAAAGCACAAAGAAATGGAGGAGAGAATGTTGAAGCTTCTGTAGCTAATAACTTCTGGACACCAACAAATACGAATGCTGCCAATCCCGTAAACCCTGCAAACATTCCAATTGCGTCAACTTTCTATCTGGAAGATGGAGATTATTTCAGAATCAATAATATTTCGGTTGGATACACATTTAAAAATGTAACTGAGTACATGAGATCAATTAAACTTTATGTAAGTGCCATTAATCCTTTTGTATTTCAGAAATATTCAGGATACTCTTCAGAACTATCAGGTTATAACCCTACAGATACAACAGCTGAAGGAGACCCGTATAAGCGTGCAGGGATAGAACTAGACGCGTATCCTACATTAAGATCTTTTGTATTTGGTGTTAACCTAAATTTTTAAAAAATGAATAAGAAATATATCATAGCCGCCGCATTTTTAGTGTTAGGCGCTTTAAACCAAAGTTGTAGTAATGATTTTATTGATGTATCACCTACAGAAGCAATTCCTGAATCTGCACTTGGTGAAATATATAATAATAATGAAGGAGCAAATAGTCTGGTTGCATCTATTTATGCAAAGTTTTTAGATTGGAATATGAGCACTTTTGCATGGATCGGAGTTACATCTATTGTTTCTGATGATGCTGATAAAGGTTCCAGCGCAAGTGATTCCGGTTCTGATAAAGATATTCTGGATGCTTTAAACTTTACAGCAGCAACTCCATCATTCAAAGAATTGTTTGCTTCTAACTATCAAGGAATTAATAGATGTAATCAGGCGTTGAAATATCTTCCTCAATTAGATAAGGCTGATCCGGCATTACGTAAGAGATTAACGGGAGAAGCTAAGTTTTTGAGAGCATTTATGTATTTTACGTTAGTTAGATCCTTTGGTGGTGTCCCGTTGGTAGACCATGTTCCTGTATCAGGAGTTGAAGCTGATAAATTAATGACCCTGACAAGGAAGAGTAAGGAAGAGATTTATGCATTCATCGAACAAGACCTGAAAGATGCAATCGAAGCACTTCCAAACAAATCAACTTATGGAGACAGTGATAAAGGCAGAGCATCGGTGGGTGCAGCTCATGCGCTATTGGCAAAAGTTTATTTGTATCAGAAAAAATGGCAACTAGCTGTAGATCAATGTAACCTGGTGACAGGCTATTCATTGACTCCTAATTTCCAGGATATTTATAAAGTTTCAGGAGAAAATAATGCAGAATCTATTTTCGAGATTAATGGTACTGGCGGAACAGCAGGAAGAGCAATTCAACAGTATAGCCAGGTGCAAGGCGCCAGAGGTACTACTGGTTGGGGGTGGGGATTCGCAACTCCTACTCAAAGTTTGTATGATGCTTATACTGCAGCAGATACAAGGAGAAATGCAACAATTATCCATAGGGATATGACTTTGTATGATGGGTATTATGTAGGTCCCAATACGGATAATAAGTTTTATAATTATAAGGCTTATTCTTCAAATTACAGAGATCAGCCATCGACAGATGTTAATATCCGTTATCTAAGATATGCTGAGGTTCTTTTAATGAAAGCTGAAGCAATGAATGAATTAGGTCAGACTTCTGCAGCAATTCCTTTCTTAAATGAAGTAAGAAACAGAGCAAATATTGGAAATTCTCCTGTGACTACTCAAACAGATGTAAGAGTGGATGTTTGGAAGCAAAGAAGATTAGAATTAGCTTTTGAGCATGACAGATGGTTTGATCTAGTTAGAACAGGACAGGCCAAAGCTGCAATGGCAGCAGATGGAGGTAAAAACTTTATTGTAGGGAAGCATGAATTATTTCCGCTTCCTCAGGATTTTATTTCGGAAGCAAGTGGTTTGTCAGCTCAAAACCCAGGTTATTAATCTACCATATATAAATAGCCAAAGCTGGACTTTGGCTATTTTTTTAATTAATTCTATGTAAACGTATATTTTATGAAGTTAGGTCTTATTTTTATTCTTACAGTTGCAACCCTGTTACCATGCAAAAATATTCAGGCACAGAAAACGGTTGATAATAAAGCTGTAAAAAGCACAGGTACTGATGAGCAGTTGATGGATAAAGTTCAGAAAGATGCATTGAAATATTTCTGGGATTATGCAGAACCAAATTCTATGTTGGGCAGGGAGCGTTATCATGAAGATGATATCTATCCGGATCAAGATAAACACGTCATCACTACAGGCGGATCAGGATTTGGACTGGCGACTATCTTAGTAGGAGTAGAGAGAGGTTTTGTTCCTAGAAAGGAGGCGGTAAAAAGGCTAACTCATATGATGGATTTCCTTGCAAAAGCAGATCGTCATAAAGGAGCATGGTCGCACTGGATCAATGGAGAAACAGGAAAAACGGTGCCTTTCGGAAAAAAAGATAATGGAGGTGATTTGGTAGAAACGGCATTTTTAACTTCGGGAATTCTTATGGTTCGTGAATACTTTAAAAATGGAAATGCCGAAGAAAAAGCATTGGCTAAAAAATGCGATGATCTATGGAAAGGAATTCAATGGAACTGGTATACCAAGGGAGGCGAGAAAGTATTATACTGGCACTGGTCACCGGAATATCAGTGGGAAATGAATTTTCCATTGGAAGGTTATAATGAGTGTCTGATTACCTATATTCTGGCAGCTTCGTCACCTACCTATTCTATTGATGCGGAAACCTATTACAAAGGATGGACAAGGAATGGAACTTTTCTATCCGACAAAACAAAATACGGACTGCCAATGTATGTGAAGCATAATTATGCTGAAGAATATGGAGGACCTTTATTTTGGGCCCATTATTCATACATCGGTTTAGATCCGACAGGATTATCCGATAAGTTAATTAAAAACTATTTCGATTTAAATAAAAACCAGGTTTTAATAGATTATAAATATTGTGTAGAAAATCCAAAACAATGGAAAGGATATGGTCCGAACTATTGGGGACTTACGGCAAGCTATTCCAGAAATGAAGACGGGACTACGGGATACAATGCTCATTTCCCACAGAACGATCATGGTGTGATTTCTCCGACGGCTGCATTAAGCAGTTTCCCTTATTCGCCAAAGGAATCAATGGATTTCTTACAATTCATATACACCCAGAAGCCAGAATTTGTAGGTTCTGCAGGTCCTTATGATGCTACATCAATCCATTATAATAATTGGTTTACACCACGATATCTGGCCATTGATCAGGGTACAATTGCCCCCATGATTGAAAATTACAGAACCGGATTCTTGTGGAAGTTATTCATGAATGCTCCTGAAATTAAGCAAGGTCTTAAGAAGTTAAGCTTCAAATCTGCCAAGTATGGAATCCAATAACCTGGTCTCAATAAAGGGCGGGCTTTAGCCTGTTTAAACTCATCATACATCAAAAAAGGCTTTAGCCAAAACCTAAATAACAATATGAAATTAAAATTAAAACACGCATTTCTTTTACTTCCGTTGCTCTCATTACAGCTGAGTGGCCAGGAAATAAAAGCTGAACTGAACAAAGAATTTAAAAGAACTGAAAAAGTATCCTATATTTTAGACTATCCGCAAAAAGTGAAGGGTAACGTTCCTTTGATCATATTTCTTCACGGATCGGGGGAGAGAGGAACTGATCTCGAAATGGTAAAAGCCCATAGTCCTTTTACTTATAAAAATCTAATAAAGGAGCCTGTCGCTATTTTAGCACCACAATGTCCTGCTAATAGCTGGTGGGATACGGTTACGATTTATAACCTGATTAAAGAAATTCAGAAAAAATATAAAATTGATGCCTCAAGAACTTACCTTACGGGACTTTCATTGGGAGGATGGGGAACTTTAAAGCTTGCGATGGAGCACCCTGAAATGTTTGCAGCAGTAGCTCCGGTATGTGCACCCACAGATCAGATCATGACGGCTAATATCAACCGATATAAAGACTTGAATATGAAAATTTTCCATGGAGGAATGGATGATATAGTGCTGCCTGAAAATGCGTTTAGATTGTATCAGGCGCTGCATCCGGTGAACCCATCAGCGGAATTAGTGATTTTCCCTAATGACAATCATAATTCATGGGACTCAACCTATTCAAATCCTAAATTTTACGAATGGATGTTATCTCAGAAAAAAGGAGTTAAATAATCATTGAAAAAGTAGAATATAAAAGCTTTTGTAGCTTAAAGGCTGTCAGAAAAATGCGTCTTTGCATTCAAATTAAAAATAGAAATAAGAAAATACAACATACATAATTGAAGAAGATAGATTGATGTAATCTAAGATTCACGAATACTATAAAAATGAAGATAAAATGAGTAAGAAGTTAATTGTAATAGCAGCTTTAGCACTTTCGCCAATGTTTTTGGCCCAGGAAATGGTAACGAAACCTGTTCAATCTTACCAGACGGCCCAATATCAGTCGAAGAAAAAAGCCTTTGTAGATCAGCTTTTGTCAAAAATGACGTTGGATGAAAAAATAGGACAGTTGAACTTGCCCAGTTCAGGAGATTTTACAACCGGATTGGCTCAGAGTTCAGATATCGGAAAAAAAGTAGAACAAGGTTTAGTCGGTGGATTATTTAATATAAAGGGAGCAGATAAAATCAAAGCCGTTCAGAAAGTAGCGGTTGAAAAAAGCCGTCTGAAAATCCCGTTGATTTTTGGGATGGACGTTATTCACGGATACGAAACCACTTTTCCGATACCTTTAGGATTGGCTGCTTCATGGGATATGAACCTGATTCAGCAATCAGCAAGGGTAGCTGCTAGAGAAGCATCTTCAGATGGAATCAACTGGACTTTTTCGCCCATGGTGGATATTTCTCGTGAGCCGAGATGGGGAAGAGTTTCCGAAGGTTCGGGAGAAGATCCATATTTAGGAAGTGAGATCGCTAAAAATATGGTGTACGGATACCAGGGTAAAGATCTGTCTTTAAGCAATACTATTTTAGCCTGTGTAAAGCATTTTGCGTTATATGGAGCAGGGGAATCGGGGAGAGATTACAATACGGTAGATATGAGCCACGTGAGAATGTTTAATGAATATTTCCCACCATACAAAGCTGCAGTAGATGCTGGTGTTGCCTCTGTTATGGCTTCCTTTAATGAAGTAGACGGTGTTCCTGCAACAGGAAGCAGATGGCTTCAAACGGAAGTTCTTAGAAATAAATGGAATTTCAAAGGTTTTGTAGTAACCGATTATACGGGGATCAATGAAATGGTTGATCATGGAATGGGAGATCTTCAACAGGTTTCAGCATTAGCCTTAAAAGCCGGAGTAGATATGGATATGGTGGGTGAAGGCTTTCTGACGACATTGAAAAAGTCTTTATCAGAAGGAAAGATTACCCAGGCAGAAATTGATATGGCAGCCAAGAGAATTCTTGAAGCTAAATATGATTTAGGATTGTTTAATGACCCTTACCGTTATGGAGATGCAAAACTGGCCGCAAAAGAAGTATATAACTTTGAGAATCGTACTATTGCCAGAAATGCCGCTGCTCAATCGATGGTATTGATGAAAAATGAAAATCAGGTGCTTCCATTGAAAAAATCAGGAACTGTAGCGGTTATCGGTCCTTTGGTTAATAATTCATTGAATATGGCGGGGACCTGGAGTGTTGCTGCGAAACACGACCAGTCAGTTGCTCTAATGAAAGGGCTTCAGGATAATTTTGGCAAAGAGGTGAAATTTATCTCTGCAAAAGGAGCGAATATTGATTACAGTGCCAAATTAGAAGATATCTATGCTGCTCACGGAAAGAAAACAGACAGAGATAACCGTTCAAAAGAAGCACTTTTAAAAGAAGCTGTAGATGTTGCCAATAAAGCCGACGTTATCGTTTTGGCAATTGGAGAATCTGCAGAAATGAGCGGTGAATCTTCTTCCAGGACAGAAATCACAATTCCTCAGTCTCAGGTTGATCTTTTAAATGAATTGAAGAAAACAGGAAAACCGATTGCAATGATTCTTTTCACAGGACGTCCATTAGCTTTGACGAATGTGAAAGATGCGCCGGACGCCATTCTGAATGTATGGTTTTCAGGTTCTGAAGCCGGTAATGCTATTTCTGATGTCTTATTTGGAAAAGTAAATCCTTCCGGCAAATTGCCGATGACTTTCCCAAGAAGTCTTGGACAGATTCCGATCTATTATAATGCTAAAAATACAGGGCGACCGCTAAGTCAGGAGCTGGTTGATAAATGTGAGTACCAAAGATTCCGTTCCAATTATATGGATGAATGCAATACACCTCTTTATCCATTTGGTTATGGATTAAGCTATACCCAATTCAATTATTCTGATCTTACCATTTCAAATTCCAATCCCAAAGGAAACCAAACGATTCAGGCTTCAGTGACGGTGACGAACTCCGGAAACTATGATGGTGCTGAGGTGGTACAATTATATATCAGAGATATGGTAGGAAGCATTACAAGACCGGTAAAAGAACTGAAAGGGTTCCAAAAAGTTTTCCTGAAAAAAGGAGAATCTAAAAAGGTAACTTTCGATATTACTCCTGAAAGTCTGAAGTTCTACAATGGAGATTTGAAATTTGACTGGGAACCGGGAGAATTTGATATCATGATAGGAACGAACTCGGAAGAAGTAAAACACTCAAAAATCAATTGGATAAAATAATTTTCATAAGCCATTCATTTTGAATGGCTTTTTTGTATCTTAGAATTAAATTTGCTTAAAACCTTACTTTTGGCACGGTTTTTACCAAATTGAAAAAACAATAATCAATATAAAAATGAAAAAAACAATTTTATTCAGCGCCATGTTCCTAGGATCATTAGTATTTGCACAAACCAAACCTGTAGTAGGTGGAGACAGAGACGCTCATGGATGCATAGGATCAGCAGGGTATACCTATTCTCAGGTAAAAAAAGATTGTGTAAGGGTTTTTGAACAGAAAATCAAGTTAACAGAAGTAAAGCCTGAAGGAAGCTCCACTTCAATGACAGCAGTAATTTTTAGTAAGGACATGAAAAAAGCGGAAGTATTTCTTCCCGAAGATAACACAGGAAGTATGATCCTGACCAGAATGGGGAAAGGAAAAGCATGGAAAAAAGACAACTATACGCTTGTTCCTTACAAAAAGAACGGATATCAACTTAAAAAAGATAATGTGGTGATCTATAAATAATCACACTATCCAAAATAATAATAAAGAAGCGGTCTCAAAAAACGGGATCGCTTCTTTTTTGGTTTAGCCACGAATGCACGATTTATCATAGTAATTTGAAACCCACAGTAATATATTTTGTGCATTCGTGGCTAAAAATAATGATGTATTCTCCTAAAGAAACCAAACATCTTTTATGTGAGAACTCCCTTTCATATTTTGAGCGGAATACTTATAAAACAGGCTTTAGTTGGTCTTAATAATAAGAAATAATCTTTTGGTCCGAGCCAAAGCTTAAAAGCATCATAACAATTTTCATCTCTCGCTGGAAATACGTATTTTTGTACTTCTAAAAAGTAATAAGAAAGAATGAATTCCTACAAAAATCCATTGGAAGAGCGCTAC
Source organism: Chryseobacterium piperi (assembly GCF_002285635.2). Classification (NCBI taxonomy): domain Bacteria; kingdom Pseudomonadati; phylum Bacteroidota; class Flavobacteriia; order Flavobacteriales; family Weeksellaceae; genus Chryseobacterium; species Chryseobacterium piperi. The sequence goes on from NZ_CP023049.2 coordinate 413,171, forward strand.
TCCAGTGAAGAAATGTTATTTAATTTCTCACATAATAACAAATTCCGTACTTGGAGACAGCTTTGGATCGCTCTTGCTGAAATCGAAAAAGACCTTGGACTTGAGATTTCTGACGAACAGATTGCAGAGTTGAAAGCTAATGCTGAAAATATCGATTTCGATAAAGCAGCCGAATATGAGAAAAAATTCCGTCATGATGTAATGGCTCACGTTCATACGTATGGTGATGTGGCGCCTTCAGCAAAGGGAATTATACATTTAGGAGCTACTTCAGCTTTTGTAGGAGATAATACAGACTTAATCCAAATCCGTGACGGGCTTTTGATCTTAAAGAAAAAGCTGGTTAACGTGATGAAAAATCTTGCTGATTTTTCGATACAATATAAAGACCTTCCTACTTTAGGATTCACCCACTTCCAGCCGGCTCAGCTAACAACGGTTGGGAAAAGAGTTACGTTGTGGTTACAAAGTTTGGTTCTTGATATTGAAGAGCTGGATTTCTTCCTTGAAACTTTACGTTTCAGAGGAGTAAAAGGAACTACAGGTACTGCCGCAAGTTTCCTGGAGCTTTTCAACGGTGATTATTCCAAAGTAAAACATTTAGATAAAGAACTTTCCAAAAGATTCGGTTTCGAAAAAGTTTTCGGAGTTTCAGGTCAGACTTATGACCGAAAAATTGATGCTAAAGTGGTTGCGTTATTAGGCAATATTGCTCAATCGGCTCACAAATTCACCAATGATTTACGTTTACTTCAAAACCTTAAGGAAATTGAAGAACCATTCGAGAAAAACCAAATCGGTTCATCGGCGATGGCTTACAAACGCAATCCAATGAGAAGTGAAAGAATTGGAGCATTGGCAAAATATGTAATGTCTTTGACAACCAGTTCTGCAATGGTAGCTTCTACACAATGGTTTGAGAGAACATTAGATGACTCTGCCAACAAGAGATTAACCATTCCACAGGCATTCCTGGCAGTGGATGCAATCCTGTTGATCTGGAACAATATTATGAACGGAATCGTAGTATACCCGAACAGGATCAACAAACATATTGAAGAGGAGCTTCCTTTCATGGCGACAGAATACATTATCATGGAAGAAGTGAAGGCTGGTGGAGACCGTCAGGAAATTCACGAAGTGATCAGAGTTCATTCTATGGAAGCTTCCAAGAAAGTAAAGGAAGAAGGAAAAGAAAATGACCTTATCGAGAGAATCTTGAATGACGATTCTTTAAAACTGGATAAATCAAAATTAAAAGAAGTTCTGGATCCTAAAAACTTCATAGGCTTTGCACCGATTCAAACGGAAGAATTCATTAAGAATGAAGTTCAGCCGATTCTGGACCAAAACAAAGACTTGATAGGACTGGAAGCTGATCTTAAAGTATAAAATAATATGCAGTCTTTTCGGCTGCATATTTTATTTGCACTAAAGAATAATGGATAAGATACTTTTATTTCTTTCATTAATGCCGGTGCTTTTCCTTTCACAGGCGAAAGAAGGTTTAAAGTATTTTAAATCTAAGGATTCTTTGGTAGGAATAAAAAATCAGGATGGGAAAATAATTATTCCCGCACAATTCAGGGTATATTCATTTCTTAAAGATGGTGAGCCGGTAAAAGAAGAGACGATCTATTTTGATGGTTCCAAACCTAATGAAGTCAGTGAGAAAAATGCTTGGGGATATGTGTATGACAGAAAGGGGAATTTTTTATACAGGCCTTTCTTTTATGATAATGGAGCCGATTATTTTGCAGAAGGCGTAAGAAGGTTTGTTAAAGATGGGAAAATAGGTTTTGTCGATAGAAACGGAAAAACAATTATTGAAGCAAAACATGATTTTGTTTCCCCATTCAATTACGGATATGCTGCATTTTGTGATGGCTGTGACTGGGAGAAAACAGATGATGAGCATAAAGCAATCGTTGGCGGAACCTGGGGTATCATAAATTTCAAAGGAGAAATAGTACAACCGCTACAGAAACAATCTGAAAAAGAAGTGGAAATTAATGGAAAATATTATCCATCTCCTTTTCAATACAGTGAAAAAGAAAAGACTATTCTTCAATTTTTTCAAAAGTATAAAAAGCAGCTTTCTGATGTCTATTATGTTAACCATTACAATCGGTTATCTGAAAACGAAAAGAAAGTATTTTTTGAAATTGTTGAACGTCCCAAGGAAAATTTTCCTTACTTTCAGATTGACACCTATGATAACAAAAAAATGAATTCAGGATCATCACGTTTTCATTTCATAGTTTCGGAAGATGGTAACCATGTTTATGCTTCCGATTATGATGTTGAAAAGATGCCTTTTGAGAAGTGGCTGAAGAAGCAGACAAAAGAAGCAGAGAAATTTCAAAAAGAGCATCCTGATAATCCCAATAAATTAAGTAAATAAGTCTAATAATATTTAATATCTGGCATCTAATGTCTAATAACAAAAGAATTTTCGTAGAAAAAAGAGGAATTTTCGATGTAGAAAGTCCAAAAATTTTTGATGAAGTAAAAGCAGTTGCTCCGTCAGTCAAAAATGTGAAAGTATACAATGTATATGATATTTTCAGATTGAATGATGGGGAATTCGAGAAAGTGGTCAATAGCACATTCGTGGATCCGGTTACTGATATTTTACACACAGAAAATCCGGCAGAAACCATTCATTTTGCAATGGAGTTTTTACCCGGACAGTATGATCAGCGTGCTGACTCTGCAGAACAATGTATTGCTTTGCTGACTGAAAATGAAAAGTCTAAAGTGAGAAGTGGAAAGCTGATTGAGTTTGAAGGTGTCTCTGAAGCTGATTTGGCTAAAATCAAAGACCTTCTGATCAATAAAGTAGAGTCTCAGGAGAAAGACTTGTCTGTATTAGATATCCCAGCAGATGAAGTTCCTTCGAAAGTTTTAATCCACGAAAATTTCATCAGTTTTAATGATGCTGAACTGGAAGATTTTTACAATCAGCATGGGTTTGCATTAGGTCTTGATGATTTAAAATTCATTCAGGAATATTTTAAAACCGAGCAGAGAAATCCAACGGAAACCGAGCTGAAAGTTTTAGATACATACTGGAGTGACCATTGTCGTCACACGACTTTTGAAACAGAATTATCAGATATTCAGTTTGAAGGAGATTTCAAACACACATTAGAAACCATTTTCAACGATTACATTGAAAAAAGAAAATTCTTAGGCCGTGAATTGAAGCCGATCTCTCTTATGGATCTGGCAACCGTTTGTGGCAGATATTTCCATAAAACAGGGAATCTGGAAAATTTAGTAGTTTCTGACGAGATCAATGCATGTACCATCCAGATCGAAGCTGAATACGACGGCAAGAAAGAACCGTGGTATTTGTTATTTAAAAATGAAACCCACAATCACCCGACAGAAATTGAACCATTCGGTGGTGCGTCAACATGTCTGGGAGGAGCAATCAGAGATCCGTTATCAGGAAGATCTTTTGTATTCCAGGCGATGAGGTTAACGGGTGCAGCAGATGTACTTGAGCCGGTAGATCAGACTTTACCAGGTAAATTACCTCAGAAAACGATTACAAAACAAGCCGCAAACGGATATTCTTCTTATGGAAACCAGATTGGTTTAGCTACTACTATGGTTTCTGAAATATATGACGAAGGATACAAGGCAAAAAGAATGGAAGTTGGTTTTGTGACTGGTGCCGTACCGGTAGATTGGGTAAGACGTGAAAAGCCTGCTAACGGCGATTCTGTTATTATCTTAGGTGGATCAACGGGAAGAGATGGTGTAGGAGGTGCAAGCGGAAGTTCTAAGGTACAGGATGAAAATAGTATCCATACCATGTCTACTGAAGTTCAGAAAGGAAATGCTGTTGAAGAACGTAAGATTCAGAGATTATTTAGAAAACCGGAAGTAACAAAACTGATTAAAAAATCAAATGACTTTGGTGCCGGAGGTGTTTCTGTAGCAATCGGAGAAATTGCAGATTCCTTAGAAATCAATTTAGACGTATTACCTTTAAAATACGAAGGACTTAACGGAACAGAGCTTGCTATTTCTGAATCTCAGGAAAGAATGGCGGTTGTTGTTGATCCAAAAGATAAAGAACAATTCATTAAGTATTGTGAAGCTGAAAATATTGTTGCTGTAGAAGTGGCAAAGGTTACAGATTCAGGAAGAATGCAGATGTTCTGGAAAGGAGATAAGATTGTTGATCTTTCAAGAGCATTTTTGGACACCAATGGATGTGCAAAAAGCCAGGAAGTGAAAATCACTCACCTTAAAGAAGTAAAACTTGATCATAAACCTTTCTCTGAAGAAGAATTATTAAAAGTTTTAGCAGATAAAAATGTAGCTTCTCAAAAAGGATTGTTAGAAATGTTTGATGCCTCGATTGGTGCAACAACAGTTGCAATGCCGGTTGGAGGTAAATATCAGCAGACTTTAATGGAAGGAAGTGCACAGACACTACCTATCCTGGGAGCTAAGAATATAGAAACAGTTTCTTTTGCAAGCTGGGGATTTGATGCTGAAATCTCGAAACAAAACTCATTACTGGGAGCATCTTATGCAGTAGTAGAAAGTGTTGCTAAGATCGTTGCTATGGGTGGCGATTACAAAAATATAAGATTAAGTTTCCAGGAATACTTTGAGAAATTAGGACAAAATCCTGAAAAATGGGGTAAGCCTTTAGCCTCCCTTTTAGGAGCTTATGATGCTCAAATTAATCTTGGATTAGCAGCAATTGGTGGTAAAGATTCAATGAGTGGGACGTATCAGGATCTGAATGTACCCCCAACATTGATCTCTTTTGCATGTGCTGATGGACAAAAGAAAAATGTGATCTCTCCAGAATTTAAAGCAGTAGGAAATAAATTGTATTTCTATAACCACATTTCCCAGGAAAGTGGTCTTCCGGATTACAACAGTTTAAAAACGGTTTATGATTTTATTTTTGAAAATATTAAATCGGGTAAAATTGTTTCTGTAAAAACGGTTAAAGACGGAGGTGTTGCTGTAGCTTTAGCAAAAATGAGTTTTGGAAACAGACTCGGAGCTGAGATCAATGTTAAGGAAAATACTTTATTAGCTAAGAATATCGGTAGTCTGATCATTGAGGCAAAAGAAGAATTAAGCTCAACAGTTCTTCAGCTAATTGGAGAAGTAAAAGATTCAGGGATGTTGAAAATAAATAACCTTGAATCTCCAATCTCGAACCTCGAATCTGCTTATACCAAAACCTTCGAAAATCTTTTTCCAACTGTTGAAAAGGAAAAGATTACTGTTGAATTAGATGAAAAATTAAATTCAACAACTCCAAGAAATATTATCATTAAAAAACATGGAATCGCTCAGCCAAGAGTTTTTGCTCCTTTGTTCCCAGGGACGAACTGTGAGTATGAAACACTGAATGCATTCCAGAAAGAAGGAGCTGTGGTAAACAGCTTACCTTTGATAAATATCAATCACCAATTGCTTGATGAAAGCATCGATGCATGGGTGGAAGAGATTAAGAAGTCTCAGATCTTAGCATTCTCAGGAGGATTCTCAGCAGGAGATGAGCCGGATGGCTCTGCTAAATTCATTGTGAATGTTCTGAAAAACGAAAAAATGAAACAGGCTGTTCATGATCTATTGGACAGAGATGGAATGATCATTGGAATTTGTAATGGTTTCCAGGCATTGATCAAATCAGGTCTATTGCCTTACGGACAAATTAAAGATCTTGATGAAAACTCTCCAACACTTGCTCACAACGCAATCAGAAGACACATTTCTCAAATGGTTACCGTAAAAGTAGTGAATGACGAAAGTCCATGGTTAAAGGGAATGAAAGGCCAAACCTTTACCATTCCTATTTCTCACGGTGAAGGTCGCTTTATGGCTTCTGAAGCAGAGATTGAAAAGCTTTATAAAAATGGACAGATTGCTACCCAATACATAGATTTTGAAGGAAATATTGCCCACGGGATGCCGTTCAATCCTAACAATTCATTATTCGGAATTGAAGGGGTGACCAGCCCATGTGGTAAGATTTTTGGTAGAATGGGACACCCTGAACGTTTTGCTGAAGGTCTCATGAAAAATATTCCAACAGCGAATTACCATAATATCTTTAAAAATGGAGTCGAATACTTCAAATAAAATTGATAAGAAAATGATCGTCATTAATGGCGATCATTTTTCTGATCTGCCAGGATTTTATGAAGAAGCATCTAAGGTCTTCATGAAAGATGTGGATTGGAAAGTAGGAACATTAGATGGTTTTAATGATATCCTTTATGGAGGTTTTGGTGTTTTTGAAAGTAATGATGAGATTGAATTCACCTGGAAAGAATCTGAAAAGTCAAGACATGATTTAGGATTAGAAACAACCCGCGAATTTTACCAAAGAAAAATCAAACAAGGAAAACCTTTTAATGTTGAACTGATTCAGCAAAATCTGGATGAGCTTATTGCCGGAGAAGGACAAACATTATTCGATATCCTAATAGAAATTATTGAATCACACGAAAATATTAATCTTATTTTAGATTAAGCTAAAATGATAATGAAGAAAATGATCTATGGACTGTTCTTTGGGGACAGCATCACTTATGGAGAATACGATGGTGTATTTGGGGGCTGGGTCGATATTTTAAAAAGATATGCGTTACAGAAATTTCACGAAGGAAGTAATGAAGTCATTGTCTATAATTTAGGAATTGGTGGCGAGACTACCGATGGTCTGATAAAAAGAATTCCACATGAATTAAACGCCCGAAACTCAGCAGAAGGAAACTTTGTTTTTATGGCATACGGAGCTAATGATCTTGCGATAAAAAATGGAAGTCGAATGGTAACTCCTGAAGAGTTTAAGGCTAATATTCAAGCAGCAATTCAGCAGGCAAAACAATTTACGGATGATATTTATCTGGTAAGTATTCTGCCATTTTCTAAAAATGTAGATGGAGTTCAGGTAGCTTCCGGAAAGCTTAGAACCAATGATGAGGTTTTGGTCTATAATAAAATTCTCCAGGATATTGCGGAAGAAGACTCATTCACCTATATCGATTTCTATACTGCATTTTTAGAAGATAAAGAAATTTTGCTGTCTCAGGATGGCGTTCATCCCAACGAAAAAGGCTATGGGATGATGGCCGAATTAGCGATTCCAATCATTGAAAAATACTTATAAATGCCTTATTTATTTTCATACGGAACCTTACAGAAAGAAGAGGTTCAAATCGAAACATTTGGAAGAGTACTTTCAGGTGAAAGAGATATTCTTACAGAATACAATCTTAAAATGCTTGAAATTACTGATCCAGAAGTATTAAGAAAAAGCAACCAGAAATACCATCCGATTTTGGAATATTCAGGAAATAGTGAAGATGAGGTAGAGGGGATTCTTTTTGAAGTGACAGAAGAGGAAATTCTTAAGGCCGACGAATATGAAGTGGATGATTATAAAAGAATTGAAACGATCTTTAAATCTGGAAAGAAGGGATTTATTTACGCAGGTAAATAGAGTTTTAAACACAAATAGCACGAATTATTCTTCACGAATAACACAAAAAAGGTGTGGGAATTTTGTAAATAGAACAACTCTTGTCATTAAGAGCGAAACGAAGTGAAGCGTGGAATCTCTAATGCCTACAATAAACAGGCTTTTTATTCTTATAGATTCTTCACTACACTTCGTTTCGTTCTGAATGACAGATAATCACAGTACTAAAAAAATCTGACTGATCTACACAATCTGCGAGAGATTTAAATTCATAAATTTTAATAGCTGGATGATATCTGGTTGGAAATATATTTTCAACAAACCAAAATTCAACCTCACAGTTATAGGCACAAGAGACGAAATTGTAATATGGATTAGCTTCTAAAATAACAGACCTTTTCTATTGTAAGAAAAAGCCTGTTGTTAAATATATTAAAACTGTATTTATAATCCGGCCGGAGCAGACGCAGCAGAACCTGTAGAAGAACCATTTAGGTTATAGGTTTGAGTAGATAATCCATTAATTAAAGAATTATTAATAATCAATACATTAATAGTCCAGTTTCCATTTACTCCAGGTGGCGGATTACCTCCATCATAGTCTGCAGTAAGTCGCCATGTTCCGTTTTGTATGAAAGCGCTATAATTTAATGGATTGTAGGTCGATCCGGCAGGTGTACCTTCAGCACCTACCCTTAATCCTTTTGCATTAGGTGAACCGCCGAAGGAAAGTCCTGTAACAATAACCGTATAGTCTGTCGCCGATATCTTTGTGTCAAAATTGTTTACCCAGTCACCATTCACGTTATTCAGTTGATAAGTAGCTGTGCTAAAAGATTTTGTATTTGAACCTACTCTTACTGCCATTATTTCTCCTGTTGTTTCGTTTCGGACTAAAGTTGCTACTCCATCATTTGGTGCGGTTGCTACAGTGTTGACGTAAAGCTTTGAAGGAGAGGAAGAATTGGGAGCTTTAGTAGGAATCATTCCTATCCCTACATTTCCGCCGTTAGAATTAATGGCAACGGGAAGGCCTCTATTACTATTTTTATCTAAAGACTGGATATAGGCTCCATAAGGTGCACTAGAAATAGTTCCTATGTCTAAAGCGTGTTCAGTATTTCCGTCAATTCTTAACGTTGCTTTTCCATTATCTTGAGAAGTTCCAGTACGATCATAATTCACTCCTTTTATATCAAGAGTGGCTTTTGGACTGGTCGTATTAATTCCTACTTGAGCGTAAAATGCAAATGGCAGCATGGCCATTGCAAACAATAGATTCTTTTTCATTTCCTTAATTTTATTTTTATTATCAAAATGCATACCAAGTAAATACTTTGCACCGCTTGTTAAATAAAAGGACGCCTTTAGATAAAGGGGTTTTCATGAAATATTAAAATAAACATAAAATCTCTGAACAAGAAAAAGTTTCATTATATCCCGAAGTTTATTTTAGTAATTACCGGTCTATCAATTGTAAAGTAACTATGATTTCTCATCAGGAATGGAGGTTTGAAATCACTTCTAAACTAGGACGGATGTGATTTATTTACGCAGGTAAATAGAGTTTTAAACACAAATAGCACGAATTATTCTTCACGAATAACACAAAAAAGGTGTGGGAATTTTGTAAATAGAACAACTCTTGTCATTAAGAGCGAAACGAAGTGAAGCGTGGAATCTCTAATGCCTACAATAAACAGGCTTTTTATTCTTATAGATTCTTCACTACACTTCGTTTCGTTCTGAATGACAGATAATCACAGTACTAAAAAAATCTGACTGATCTGCACAATCTGCGAGAGATCTAAATTCATAAATTTTAATAGCGGATGATATCTGGTTGAAAATACATTTTCAACAAACCAAAATTCAACCCACAATCACAGAGACAAGAAGCAAAAGGTAATACGAATCAGCTTCTAGCAATAACAGGCCTTTTCTATTGCAAGAAAAAACCTGTTGTTAAATATATTAAAACTGTATTTATAATCCTGCTGGAGCAGATGTAGCAGATCCATTTATATTACCATTTAAGTTATAGGTTTGGGTAGGTAAAGTATTAATTAGAGTATTATTAATTACTAATACATTAATAGTCCAGTTTCCATTAATTCTGGCAGCAGTACCCCCTCCATCATAATCAGCATATAACCTCCAGGTTCCACCTTCTATAAAAGCTCTGAAATTTAAGGGATTATAAGTGCTTCCAGATACACCTGATTTTAAGCCTTTTGCTTGTTCTGAACCCCCAAAAATAAGTCCAGTAATAATAACCGTATAGTTGGTTGAAGATATTTTTGTGTCGAAATTATTTACCCAGTCATCACTTACATTGTTAAGTTGGTAGGTAAGAGTGCTAAAAGACCTTGTATTATTACCAGCACGTACTGCCATTATTTCTCCTGTTGTTTCGTTTCGGACTAAAGTTGCTACTCCATCATTTGGTGCGGTTGCTACAGTGTTGACGTAAAGCTTTGAAGGAGAGGAAGAATTGGGAGCTTTAGTAGGAATCATTCCTATCCCTACATTTCCGCCGTTAGAATTGATAGCAACAGGAAGGCCTCTATTACTATTTTTGCCTAAAGACTGGATATAGGCTCCATAAGGTGCACTAGAAATAGTTCCCATGTCTAATGCATGCTCAGTGTTTCCGTCAATTCTTAACGTGGCTTTTCCATTATCTTGAGAAGTTCCGGTCCGGTCATAATTCACTCCTTTTATATCAAGAGTTGCTTTTGGGCTGGTTGTATTAATTCCCACTTGAGCATAAAATGCAAATGGCAGTATGGCCATTGCAAACAATAGATTCTTTTTCATTTCCTTAATTTTATTTTTATTATCAAAATGCATACCAAGTAAATACTTTGCACCGCTTGTTAAATAAAAGGACGCCTTTAGATAAAGGGGTTTTCATGAAATATTAAAATAAACATAAAATCTCTGAACAAGAAAAAGTTTCATTATATCCCGAAGTTTATTTTAGTAATTACCGGTCTATCAATTGTAAAGTAACTATGATTTCTCATCAGGAATGGAGGTTTGAAATCACTTCTAAACTAGGACGGATGTGATTTATTTACGTAGATAAATAGGTTTTAAACACAAATAGCACGAATTATTCTTCACGAATAACACAAAAGATAAGTGTAGGAAATTTTATTTTTTATTTCTCACAGATCTGGCTGATTCAGCAGATATTTTAGCACCTCGATTAATCTGCTCTATCTGCATAATCTGCGAGAAATTGAAATGAGTCTGCTATAAGCTCACGATTACAATCTAGCTGAAAATATACTTCCAGTAAACCAAAACCCCAACAATAGCAGAAACAATACTCATGAGGATAACGGCTCCCGCAGAAACATCCTTAATAAATCCAATTCTCTTGTCAAATTCAGGTTGAATGATATCACAGGTCTTTTCAATAGCGGTATTGAGAATTTCAGTGCTTAAAACCCCAAAACAAGCTAGAAGGATTAAAGCGGTATCTATTCCTGAGAGCTGTAAATAGAAGATGAGAAAAAGATTGATCAGAAAGGCCAGACATTCGATCTGAAAATTTCTTTCTGTTTTTACCATTAAAAAAACACCTCGAAAAGCATTCTGGAAACTTCTGTGAATAGGTGGTTTACGCATGATAGGAAAGATTATGTACAAATATAATTAATTGCTTAAAGAAAATGCCTATCTTTAGTCCTTTATGATATCTTTATTATCTAAAAAGCGGGCAGGAGGTAGTTGTAAAAATCTTTTGATTGTTGTTAATAACTCTCAGGATTATTTTTTTTAATCTATTTTCTATTTATTATATTTGTAAAAATTTATTTTTAAATCTATGAAATTTATTATTTCAAGTGGTGAACTGCAGAAGGCTTTGCAAACTGTAAGTGGCGTAATATCAAGCTCTCAATCGAGACCGATTTTAGAAAACTATCTTTTTGAGTTAAACGAAACTCAAGTTACCATTACAGCATCTGATGGCGAAACAACGCTTGTAACTTCTTTAGAAGTAAAATCTGATGATTCGGGTAAATTTGCTGTTCCTGCTAAAATTTTTCAAGATTTTATCAAGACTTATGGCGAACAACCTCTGACGTTATCAGTAAAAGATAATGCAGAAGGTACCGGAAGTCAGCTGGAGATTTTAGATGAGAAAGATAATTTTGCAGTAGCATTAGATAATGCGGATGATTATCCTGAATTACCGGAATTTGACGCTTCACAAAGTGTAACGATGTCTGCCGGGGTTTTATCTGAGGCTCTTACCAATACTCTTTTTGCAACAAGTAATGATTCACTACGTCCTGTAATGACAGGAGTATTATTCCAGTTTGGAGAAAACGAAACGAACTTTGTTTCTACGGATTCTCACAGATTGGTGGTGTATAAAAGACTGGACCTGATGAATGCTGAACCTATGGAATTCATCATGCCTAAAAAACCATTGAATATTTTCAAAAATATTTTGGCAAGTTCAAATGAAGATGTTACCATCGATTTCAATGAGAACATGGCTAAATTTACTTTTGGTAAACATATCTGGATCTGTAGACTGATCGATGGAAAATATCCTAACTATACAGCGGTAATTCCAAAAGAAAACCCGAATGTATTAACGATCAATAGAAACCTTTTATTAGGAGCTATTAAGAGAGCTTCTATCATGTCTAATAAATCGACTAATCAGGTTAGATTTAAATTATCTGCAAACATTCTTCATCTTCATGCTGAAGATACGGAATATGCTAACAAAGCAGACATGCAGATTCCTTGTGACTATAATGGAGAAGATATCAATATCGGATTTAGTTCTAAATTCTTAACGGAAATGCTAACGATTTTGAGTTCTGATGATATCACTATGAAAATGTCTCAGCCGAACAGACCGGGAATTATTGAACCTCTGGATGGTCTTGAAGAAAACGAAAATATCTTAATGTTATCAATGCCGGTAATCGGTTTATAACAAGAGACTTATACTACATAAAAGAGGTTTTGGATTTCCAGACCTCTTTTTTTTATTTTTGAGGTGAGTTGAGAAGTTAAAAATTTCGCTATTTCTTAAAAAAACACGACATTTGTAGACGCAAAAATTCGAAATACAATTTTTCAAAATAAAGGAGATAAAAACCATATAATGGTTAAGTCTTAGCGATAAAAAAATAGATTTAAGCAGATGAAAATATCAAATAACTGGCTGAGAGATTACATAAAGACGGAATTGAAAACTGAAAGAATCGGTGAGTTCCTTACAGATATTGGTCTTGAGGTTGAAGGGATAGATAAATTTGAAAGTGTAAAAGGAAGCTTAGAGGGAATTGTAGTAGGTAAAGTCTTAACCTGCGAAAAACACCCGAATGCTGACAAACTAAAGAAAACAACAGTAGACATAGGAAACGGAAAGATACTTAATATCGTTTGCGGTGCACCCAATGTGGCCGAGGGCCAGACCGTTCCTGTAGCAGTTGTTGGGACAAAAATCTACGATAAGACCGGAAACTTTTTTGAAATCAAAGAAGCAAAGATCAGAGGGGAGGTTTCACAAGGAATGATTTGTGCTGAAGATGAGCTGGGTCTGAGTGAAGATCACGGTGGTATTATGGTGCTGGATGAAGCCCAATATGAAGTTGGAAAAAACTTTGCCGATTATTTTGAATTGACGAATGATGAGGTTATTGAAATTGGTTTAACACCAAACAGAACTGATGCGATGTCACATTATGGCGTGGCAAGAGATTTATATGCTTTTCTTTCTACCAATCAGCAAAAAGCACAATTTGAAAAAGTAGCTTCAGAACCTTTAAATAATGAAGGCTCTCACAGCTTTACATTAGAGGTTGAAGATGCTGATCTATGCCCAAGGTATATCGGAGCAGTAATTGAAGATGTAAAAGTTGCCGAATCTCCGATTTGGTTAAAAAACAGGCTACAAGCAATCGGATTAAACCCGATTAACAATATCGTTGATATAACGAATTATATCCTTCACGGATATGGACAGCCGCTTCACGCTTTTGATGCAGATAAAATTGCAGATAAAAAAGTGAAAGTAGGAACTGTTAAAAAAGGAACCAAATTCACAACATTAGATGGTGTTGAAAGGACTTTAAATGGGACTGAGGTTATAATCAAAGATGGAAAAGATCATCCGATGTGTATTGCCGGAGTTTTTGGTGGTGCCCAGTCGGGAGTTTCCAATGAAACAAAAACTATTTTCCTTGAAAGTGCATATTTCAATCCTGTAGCTGTCAGAAAAGGAGCTAAATTTCATGGCTTGAATACGGATGCTTCTTTCAGGTTTGAAAGAGGGGTAGACCCTAACATTACAAGAACAGCGATTACTCATGCTATCAAAATGATTCAGGAAATAGCTGGCGGAAAACTGATAGGAGAATTATTGGAAGAATATCCTAAGAAAATTGAAGACAGCTATGTTATCATAAGATTCTCTAAAATTGAACAGATTTTAGGAACTAAAATTCACAGAGAGAAAGTAAAAGAAATTTTAAAAGCTCTTGAGATAAAAGTTTTAAATGAAATTCAAAACGGATTGGAGATCTCTGTTCCGGCTTACAGAGCTGATGTAACAAGAGAAATTGACGTTATTGAAGAGATTTTAAGAATCTATGGATATAATAAAATTGATGCTCCACAAAAGATTTCATTTACTCCGGTGAAGCTAAGTGCTAATGATCAGGATGAATTGGAAAACAGTTGGGCAAGAACTTTACAGGGCTTAGGCTTCAATGAAGTAATGAATAACTCATTAACTTCTGTAAAAGATGAAACCGATGCTGTGAAATTATTAAATCCATTGAGCAGCGATTTAGCGTTTATGAGAAAGTCTTTATTGGAAGGACTTCTTCAGAATGCAATCTATAATATCAACAGGAAGAATCAGGATATTAAATTTTTCGAATTCGGGAAAATTTATCATAAAAGAGCTCAGTACGAAGAAAGAAAACAATTGGCTATTTTGGTTAGCGGAAGAGATGTTGCAGAGAACTGGCTAAAGCCGAAATCCACTACTGACTTCTATAACCTGAAAGCGTACGTTAAGGTTCTATTGGAAAAATTAGCTATCGATTACAAAGAAGTGGCTTTATCTGATGAAAGATTCTCTGATGCGTTGGCTTATGAAGCAGATGGAAAAACTTTAGTAAGAATCGGAAAAGTTGCGGCAGGGCTATTGAAAGACTTCGATATCGATCAGGATTGTTTCTATGCTGAAATTGAACTTGAATTGGCTCAGGAGCTTCGTTCTACGAATGAATTGAAATTCAAGGATATTCCTAAATTTAATAAAATCAGAAGAGATTTAGCTTTATTGATTGATAAAAATATTACTTATCAGGAGTTATATCAGACTGCTCAAAAGAACAAGTCTCCATTCATTAAAAATATCAATTTATTTGATGTTTATGAAGGGAAGAACTTACCGGAAGGGAAGAAGTCGTATGCAATGAGTTTTGAACTTTTAAATGAAGAGAAAACTTTAGAGGAAAAAGAAATTTCGGAAGTAATGGACTCTTTAATCAAATCTTTCCAGAAGGAATTCAATGCTGAATTGAGATCATAAGAATGTATTCTATATCATAATATTAAACGGGCTTTAGCCCGTTTTTTTTGTTTCTGAAATCCTGAACTTTTTATGCTTTTGGCTAAAGCCCTTTGGAAGGGAGGAGAATAAGTGAGCGGACTAAAGCCCATTTCTATTGATAGCATGAGATATATAGTAAATTCAATTTTAATAATATCAATAGAGGTGGGTTTTAACCCACCTTTAATAATTATCCACCAATTCGGTTTTAGCTAAAACTTAGACTCACCACACTAAGAAATAAATTACAGATGCAAAGGATGCGTGAATAATAAAATCCTTTGAAAACCGTTTAAATAATATAATTTCCGTAAATTTGATCAAATCAAAAAAGAAAAAAATGAAAAATCTTTTTTTAAGTATAAGTGCAGCCTTGATTTTGGCATCGTGTGGAACTATGTCAAGTCCATCTGCATCGAAAGTGGGAAAATCCCAGCCTTCATTAGCCAATACCAAATGGACGCTGGCAGATAATGTAAAAGGAAAAATTCCTACCCTGAATATTGAAGGAGAAAAAATCACTGGAAACGCAGGATGTAATAATTATTTTGGAACGGTACAGCTGGATGCTGCTACAGGTAATTTTGCTGCCGGACAAATGGGATCTACAAGAATGGCTTGTGATAATATGAATGTAGAGCAGAACTTTATGGATATGATGGGGAAAGCCAATAAATATGTGATTTCGGGAAATACACTGGAACTGTACAAAGACAATTTATTATTATTGAAATTTAATAAATCAGAATAAAATAAAAGGAACTCGATTGAGTTCCTTTTTTATGCTTTAATGTTATTTCTTATTCTTCTTCCTCTTCATCGTACTTAGCCAATTCCTCATCACACCATTTGAAAGCAGCTTCTACCACTTTAGTAGCTTCATCTGCCATCGTTTCTTCATCATCTCCTTCCAAATCATCCAGCCACTCAACTTCTTCTTCCTCAACGTTTAAGATAAATCTTGGATATTCTGTATGAACCACGAATAAATCTTCAGGAAATTCCGAATTATCTGCTAATAAAAACTTTGGTAATTTCATTTTTTTAATGTTTTAACTTTCTCAAAGATAATAAAATTATTGGTATTTGTTCTTGTCGATTATAATTTTTTGTAAAACTTTATACCTGGTGAGTGTTGTTTTCTGAAGGGTATCTTTAGGCTTGAAAGTCAGGCTTATCTGAGGATTAACTGTGCTTATTAATTCGGCAACCTGTATCTTTTCTAAATCTTCAGTAGTTTCCAGGTAAAATTTTATCGGTATGTCAGACATATTTTCAGATGTTAAGAACTGCTGAATAGATTTTCTGTTTTCAAGATAATTCCCTTTGGAAAGCCAGGTAAAGAGTACACCGGATATGAGACTTAATGCGCCAATAGCATACACCTTCCAATTAAAAATATTAAATAACATTTTAAAATAAACTAACCAGATCGGAAAGCTGAAAGGAGCTAGTAGCCGATAATCCAAGGGGTTGACGGGATAAAAGTACTGAACAAAGTAAGAGCAGACTGTACCCGATATGCCAATGGTAATGAAGAATTGATCACTTTCTGAAAGCTTGTTTTTAGTAAATAGAAATAAGATTATCAAAATGTTGATAAACCCCAAGCCATATATAGCATAGTTAATCAATCCTCCTCCCGGACTAGCCATATGGATAAAAGGATTGAAGGTCACAGTTAAGCCCTGAAAAAGTTCAACCAGCAATTGGGAAGTGGGGTGTAGTCCCATTTCAAGGGCTTGCTGGATATAGTTCTCATTAAAATAATCAAGAAACAAAAATTTATAGGCAATGATAAAAAGAACACCTATTGCTGAAGAGAATATAAAAACCGGAGCATAGTTCTTTTTCCATCTTATCAATCCGAAAAGTCCGGTTCCACCGATAATAAATAATGCACTGTATCTGATGTTATACAATACAATCAGAGAAAGGGACAGATAAAATAAGCCTTTCCATTTTTTTAATTGTCCGGAAATAATTAGATGAGCCGTATACAAAAAAAGAAATACAAAAGGAAGAATCAGCGATTCACTCATTGTAAAAGAATAAATAGAAACAAAGCTGAATAGCGCACTAATGACAATAGTTTCTTTCAGATAGAAATTCTTTTTCCAGGCAAAAGTAACCATAAACAGAAAGGCTGCAATTCCGACGACCTTACTGCTCCAGAATTCATCTAACCCGAAATAAGTAAAAAACTTAATACTTAATGGATACCCTAATGGAGTTACCGTATTATCAATGACAGGAAGCACATGGGCAAATCTCATATACCGAATAGAGTCGGGGCTTACCCTTCCTTTCTCGTTGAGTAAAAAACGTAAAATGGTCATCATTAAAGTAATGATGACCAGTGATATTTGAATATGCTTTTCTTTAATTTTCATGGGTTGCTGTTAATCAATTACAGGTTGGCGGCCGTGGCCTGATTCATCACTTATAATTCACAACCCATATATTTTTCAGTTATTTCAAAAACATTTTTGAAACCTTCTCCGCTTTTTTACTTTCAGAGTAATCATAGAATCCTTCTCCTGATTTCACACCCAGTTTTCCAGCCATCACCATGTTTACCAACAATGGGTTAGGAGCGTATTTAGGATTTTTAAAGCCATCATACATAACATTAAGGATAGCTAGACAAACGTCAAGTCCTATAAAATCTGCTAACTGAAGAGGTCCCATAGGATGTGCCATACCCAATTTCATTACCGTATCAATTTCCTCTACACCGGCAACACCATTGTAAAGTGTTTCAATAGACTCATTGATCATCGGCATTAATATTCTGTTAGCGACAAACCCTGGATAATCATTAACTTCTACCGGTACCTTTCCTAGTGTTTTACTCATTTCGTAGATAGTATCGAAAGTCTCTTTAGAAGTAGAGTAGCCTTTAATAATTTCCACAAGTTTCATGATAGGCACAGGATTCATAAAATGCATTCCGATAACCTTATCCGCTCTTTTCGTTGCAGCCGCAATTTTTGTAATAGAAATAGAAGAAGTATTGGTTGCCAAAATACAATTCTCCGGAGCGAATTCGTCCATTTGTCCGAAGATTTTTAATTTCAGATCCTGATTTTCAGTGGCTGCTTCTACGATTAAATCTGCAGATCCCACTGCATTTTTTAGCTCTGTAAAAGTGGTGATATTTCCTAAAGTTTCTGCTTTTTGTTCTTCAGTAAGGTTTCCCTTTGCAATTATTCTGTCGAGGTTGGTGGTAATGGTTTTTAATCCTTTATCTAAAGTATCCTGAGATACATCTACCAGGCTTACTTTAAATCCGCTTTGTGCGAAAGTATGTGCAATACCATTTCCCATGGTTCCAGCTCCGATAACTACAATGTTTTTGATCATTTTTCCTTAAATTAAATTATTTTTTATAGAGAGTTAAATTTTTTGAATTGGCTAAATCAGTCCTTGTGATTATGATAGATTCATCAAAATTGACGTTCCCGTCACTGCTTTTATTTTTTCTGCTGTTCTGTTTAAAAATTGCTGCTTTCAGCCCATTTATAAAATTGGTTTTCTGAGTTTTTGAAAGCTGGTCTGTTCCAATATACAAATTGAATTCACCTTCTCTTCCCAACCCATTCTGTTGATAGATTTCAAAAGATTTTGTTTTATTCTTTTTCTGAAACTCTGATATATACCGGATGATAGGATCCGGAGAAGGAGTGCCACAGCAAATACTTGCATAGCCAATCTGCAGGTAACTCTGGTTCTTTTGCCCCAAAAGAAGGTAAAAGAGAGAATGGCAATCAGGAGTGTTAATTTTTTCATAGAAAAAGTTTTGATTAATGTGATGAAGTAATCAGATTATCAACGGCTAAAATTAAGCTTTAAAAACTATTTATTCAAATCATCCCATACCGCTTTGGATACATCGGAAATGATTTTGCAGTTAACAGCTTCTGCTTCAGTAGAGTTGCTTACAAATACGGCTATGGCATAATGCTTTCCGTTAGGTAATGTAACAATTCCCATATCATTTTCTGCTCCTGTTAATCCATTTTTATTTTTTCCGGATGAACCTGTTTTATGAGCAACAGGTGTATTTTTAGGAAGCTGTTCAATCAATTTGTTTGTTCCTGTTTTGGTTCCTAACATTACCTGCATGAGGTAATCTGTCGATTTTTTAGAGAGTAATTGGCCTTCATAAAACTTTTTCAGAACCTGTACGATAGAGTTTGTTGAACTGTAATTTTGATATTGTGCATTCCAGTCTTTATGCATTTCTTCTTCGCTAAAGCGAATCTGAAAATTCTTTATTCCTTTGGTATCCATGAATTTTTGGACAGTATTGGTTCCGTCAATTAATCGCAGGAGAATATCACATCCGTTATTATCACTCTGCGCTACAGTGAAATCAATAATTTCACTTAGAGGAATTTCAATATTGCCATTAGGATACTTTTCTCTTAGAGGAGACCATGTATTATCCAGAAGGTCAGATTTTTTAACTAAAATTTTCTGATCTAAAGACAGTTTGCCCATATCTACAAGGTTCAGAACTGCAGCAGCAATATGAAACTTGAAAACACTCTGCATGGGAAGCTTTTTCTCACCATTTTTATTGTAATTTAATGGATCTTCAATTCCCAGTACAGAAACTCCTACAGTAGCTTTTTTATCATTAATAATAGAATCTATTTTTTGTTCCAGTGTTGTATGCTGAGCAAAAGCAAATGAAGAAATCAAAAGAAGTAATAATGCTGCTTTTTTCATAATGGTTAATTTTCACTGTCGTAAATTTAAAAAATAAATCTCTTTTAGATCCATAACTGTGCCTTAATTTATCAGGATATGTTTTAGATCTTTTAAATAGAAATAAATAATCCGGAAAAGTCAATTTTCCGGATTAAATAATATCGATTAAGTTGTTAACCTTTTGTCGAAATGTAAGAGTGTTACATTAAAAGTACGTCCACTTAGTTCCATTGAATACAGCTACCTGGTTGGTTGCCGTATCATAGACCATAAGCCCTGTCGGAGGAGAAGTGAATCTTTCCGATGGCTGACTGATTAAAGGTAATACCAGGGCCTTGTCTCCCTGTTTAGCTTCGAGAATAAGCACTCCATCTGCATCAGAAGTATCTGATCCGATAATCATCTTTTTTCCATTAGCATCCGAACCGGCAAGAGCACCTCCTGTCGTTCCTCCTAGAGCTGGTGGATTCCAGGCTGGTGTAGTACCTCCGTAATACCTGAAGCTTCCTGTAGCAGTGTCCCAAACCATAGTTCCTTCACTAGCATTCATTGTAGTAGCATTTTCTACTTTAGGAAGAACTATTCCTCTGTTAGAAGAATTTCCAAATTCTAATATGGTATTATTATTCGTTACACTTTTTTTACCAATAGCAACTTGAGCATTGATGCCTGAGCCTATCAGCAATATTGAGATTAAGAATATATTTTTCATCCTTTATGTTTTTTAATTACAGAAAATAGAAGTGGAAGTAGAGTTTCCTAGAGTTCTCCATTCTGTTCCGTTATATACTTTAAATTCTTTTTGGGTGGTATCATATACGATCATACCTTGAAGTCTGTTTCCTGCAGGAATATTATTGGCATCTGAAACTCTGGTAACTACCATACCTTTAGATTTAGCATTGAGCTCGAGCCATGCATCAGAAGCAGATGGTAATACACCCGGAATTGAAGAAATACCTACTTGGCCTCCGTTCACAGTACCTCCTGTTATATTTAGATTAGCTTTAACTAATGTAAAATAAGAATTGCTGTTGTCTGCAAAATTGGGTATAACATCAATGGTGTTACCTGTTCTCAAAACTTTTTGATAAATAGGATTGGTAAAAGAAGGGCTCTGAGAAATAAGCATATAATAGCTTTCTCCTGCGGCAAGTGCCGGAATGCTGGTCGCATCAAAACGAAGATTGATACATCCTACTTTATTCGTGTCTGTTGCTTTCCATCGGGTAGCAAGTGAGTTGTTGAATTGAGTACCGTCAGCGGCAGTGATTGTGCTACCGGTAAAAGTCTGTGCTCCATTATTGGATGCAAAAATAAGGTATTGACCATCAGTCAGCTGATTAGCATGGGTGTCATTCTGGTTGATGAAATTATTATCTGTAGATGCCGTAATAATGTTAGTAGCCTGTCCACCATCGTTGTTGATGGACTTTGAAATTCGTTGGTCTAATCCTCCGCGGACATCTTTTGCTACTCCAAAAATATCGTATTGATATGTTCCGTCAGCTGTGAAAACAGGATTTCCTGTACTGTTACGGTAGTTGGTATCTGTTGCCAGATCTGTCAATGTTGTTCCGTATTTTATAGCGAGGTAACTTTCTACCTGTCGACGCTCTGTTCCCGTTAAAGCAAACCCAAACGCAAGGTGCTCCGCAATCTGTGCAGTAACCCCTACATCATTACCTGGCATACTCGACTGGTTATTGGCTCCATATACAAATCCTCCCTGTCCAATATATACGGTTTGTCCTGTAAGGTTCGTTCCAATTCCGCTACCGTTTAATCTGTGTTGTACGGTACTGTTAGTAGCGCTAAGGCTCACATTGGAAATGTTGGAAAGTGTAGTGCTTAAAGCTGGATTGAGTACTGTATTGGTAGCATTATTACTGGTTGGAGTATTTCCTCTGGATAGGTAATTTGCCTGTGTTGATGTATTCCAATCATAGATTGCAGCTCCGGCAGCAGAATTTTTTAAGTCAAAATTAACTCCGAAGAAGCGGTTATTCGCTGTCCATACGTTATCTTTTATCACATAAAACATCTCTAATTCTGAAGTGGATCCTTCAAAAGGTGCCACCCCTTCATTTCCTATTGCCTGATTTGTATTGGTAAAATCAATATATGGGTTAAAGTTAAAGGTAGCAGCAGTTGCAGCATTACTTACCGGAACATAATTAGGTTTTGTGCTTACATCGGCAACCTGTGAGGTTTTGATTCCGAACATCTGATCTACCCACTGATTCACTGTTCCCGAAGCAGCAGTAACATCTTTATCTGCTCTGTTCCAGAAATTTCCAAGTACTCCTCCCGGGCCTACCGGAGTTCCTGCAATGGTAAAATAAAAAGTACCATTAGAAGTAAAACCATTGAATGCGTTAGATGCCACTCTGTATGGTTCATTCACATAGTCTTCTCCGTCTACAGTATTAGTATTGGTTCCGATAGGGATAAAGTGGGTATTACTTGAAAAATCACTGGTCGTACTCATGACCAGGTATATAGGTTTGCCACTCAGCGTAAAACTGTTGATCAAACCTTTAAGAATGTTGAAATATACATCATCATTTCCATTGATATTATAATTGCTGGTCTGTGCTTTCCAAACTTTGGAAAATCGATGCGTCACAGATGAGAAACCAGCATTGGTATAGGGGGTGAATCCAACGGTACCATTGGTACCCCAGGTAAGAAATTCCTGGTCGTTATCAAACGAGTTATTTGCTGCATGAGTAGGGTTATCCTGAGAAGCAGGATTACCTAAACTTATTAGCATTTCGTTGGTATTATTGATACTTTTAGACTGAACTTGTTTCAAGGCACTGGCATCATCACGACCAATTCCAGCAATATTTTTAGAATATCCGGAATTGGAGTTTGCATCCCATATGGTTGTACCTTGGGAACTTACATAACTGTATGGTGTCGTCTGATCCAGAGAAGTGGCGTATTTAATGGCCAGATAAGAACGTACTCTTTGGAGTTCAGCGTCAGTTAATACCCGCTCATAAGCAATCACTTCAGACATATTCCCATCAGTAACTTCAGGTTGTGAACCTAATACAGAGCCATTAGCAGTTAATGCATATCCGGCAGCAAAAGTTCCTGGCGCAGCCGTAACAAAAGAATTGAGTCCGTGTTTCATTCCACCGGCAACACCAATTTCCCATGAAACATCAGATAAATAGGTTTTTCCTATATCCAGTTTTTGATTAGGACTGGTTGGTGGATTATATGGATAAAGCTGCATAGCTTTGTTTCCATTAAAACTTGCTGTTAATACTGGGGAGTTAGCTTGTATAAGACCGGCTCCTGTCCCTGTTCCTCCGAATCCCAAATAATCCCTGTACGTGGTATCAGAGTTTCTATTGACAATGATAAAAAGGTTACCATTCAATCTATTGGCAGTAAAGGGCTTACCTGAAGGAACTACCATAAACCTTGCATCCGCTCCCGTAGTTCCGAAACTTACCACAGGGTTAAAATTATACCTTGCAGTAGCGGGCTGTAAAAAGGGTTGTCGTGAAGCATTGGTTTGTGTGTAGTTGTTGCCGGCAGCAGATTGATCATTCCATTGGGAAGAAGTAAAGCCGTTATCTGCTTTCAGCCAAATCCTCAAATCTCCTGATACACCTCCGGGAGCCTGAGCATAAACGCCCAAAGATCCTATTAATGTAATAATTAAAGAACATCTAAAATTTTTTTTTTCATCACTTAGAATTTTACATTTTATGCGAAACTAAAATGATGCCAATGACTGATTATCTTGACGTTGGAGAGAGAAATGACGTTATGCTTTTTGTGGAGTTATTCTTATATTTATGTAGATTTTTAATGTGATTTTACTGTTTTATTGTTACTTTGATAATCAAATATGGAATGTTTTGTTAAAAAAAATAAAATAAAAAAATTATTATTATTTTTTTTATCTTAGTATAAGTAGTTAATTAATAAATAAAATTCTCGTATTTATGGAAATTGATTTATAATTTAATTTTGTTGTTATTGTTTTACTTCAAAATAATTAAGGTTAATACCTTCATTTTCAAAAACAAATCTAATCTTATTGTCTCCTTTTTGTAATTTAATTCCTTTCACAGAAATTGTTTTCCAGTTTTCTTTTCCTCCCGTAGAAGATAGAGAAACGGTTACTAGTTGTTGACCTGAGGCATTCTCAATTCTTATTTTAGAGTCTGCAACACTGGAGTACCTTATATCAAAAACATAGCTTTTATCAGCTTTACTATGAATAGTGTATTGAATCCATTCTCCTTTTTCGGTTTTTCCTACATAATAATGGTTGGTAACTGTATCATTACAAGTATAGATATCAACTCCGTCATTTCTTAGTTGGTGGCCGGCATTCCACTCAGATCTTTTGGCCGGATCACTTACCCATAGATTGATAAAGTCCTTATCCATATATGCAGAACCCATTCTTCCCAAATCATAATCTGTGGCGAAAATCCTTCCCGGAACCTGATGATTTTTGAACGGCTTTGTTGAAGCATCGGTTACTTGTCTGAACATGGCATCAATCACGTCATTTTTTATTTCAGTATTACTAAATTTATAATGGTCGGCAATTTTCATTAAAGCTTTTGTTGCGAATTCTTTAGACGGTTTTTTACCCCCGTTTTTCCAATAATCTAGTAACTGTTGGTACTCAGGTGTGATTTTTACATTGGCAATTCCAGCTGTATTATCAATTTTTTTCATGGGCCAGAACGCATACCCGATATTATGTTTATCCATGAGTTGGATCAGTTCTGTAAACCATACATTGGAGTTTTCTCCAGTCTCTCCCAGCCAGATAGGAATATTATGCTTCTCTCTTAAATCCAGTATTCCCTTTATGGTAGCATCATCATTATTGTTCCAATATTTATGGAAACTAAAAACGATATTCTTATCCCAGATTGGTATTAAGCCATTATAATTATTTCCCCAGCCATTTCCTTCAAGAATGATGATGTGCTTTTTGTCAACCTCACGAATGGCTTCCGTAATCTCTTTTTGCAGTTTCCAAAGTGGAGCGTTGGACATTTCGTCCGTTCCGTTTGGATTTTTTCCGGTAAAATTAATATTAGGCTCGTTAATAAGATCATATCCTCCGATCCAGGGTTCATCCTTATATCGTTCTGCCAGCTTTTTCCATAGAGCAATAGTCTTTTTTTGATTATCTTCATTCTCCCATAGGGAAGGTTTTGATTGATCATTATCAGAAATGTTTACATCATTTCCCTGTCCTCCCGGAGCAGCATGAAGGTCTAATATCAGATATATTTTATTGTCTGCACACCATTTCAATAAGTCATCCGTCATTTTAAAGCCTTCTTCCAGCCAGGTGTCTTGACCCTTTACCGGTTCTTTTTCAATAGGTAATGTATGCAAATTGTAATGCATAGGAAGCCTGATGGAATTGAAGCCTGATTGTGCCAAGAAGTCAATATCCTGTTTTGTGATTCCATTTTTCAAATAAGCCTTATAGAATTCATTCATCCCGTTTTCACCAATCAATTCTGCAATTTTTTCTTTGATTTTATATTGTGGGCCGGCAAAATCTGCTGTTTTTAGCATATATCCCTCCTGTAGCATCCATCCGCCTAAACCAAGACCTTTAAGCTGAATATTTTCACCTTTATCATTAACGATTTTCTGACCGTCTGTTCTTAATAATTGTGATGTCCCAAATTGAGACAATAAAAGTGCGGATAATAGGATGGTTCTTTTCATAGTTTTGATTTTATAAAATTATGGGATAATGATTAGAATCGATTCTTCTTTTAATAATCACAAATATATTTAAAAATTATTGAATTAAATTAAAATTCCTCTTTAAATAGATGAAGTATTTAAAGAGGAAATGTGTTTTAGATTTAAATTCTTAGCCCTTGAGACTATTGATTTGGGTTGATACTAAAATCCACTAAATCTAATCTATTAGTACGAGTCGATATTAATTAGCTGATCAGTTTCATGATTTCCAAAGCTACTTTCAAGGCTTCGGTTCCATCTTCTAATGATACTTCTACATTTTTATTTTCTGTGATAGAATCAGCAAAAGAATTCAGCTCGTCTAAAATTGCATTATTAGGCTGGATATTTGGATATTCAAATAAAATCTGATTCTTTTCTCCCTCAGCATTTTCAATGATCATATCAAATGGAGTAGGAGTTTCAGGAGCATCTTTCATGCGGATAACTTCTGCTTTTTTCTCTAAAAAGTCAACTGATATATAAGCGTCTTTCTGGAAGAAGCGACTTTTACGCATAGCTTTCATGGAGATTCTTGAAGTAGTAAGATTGGCAACACAGCCATTTTCAAATTCTATCCTTGCATTAGCAATATCCGGAGTTTTACTTACGACACACACACCACTGGCATGAATATTTTTTACCTTAGACTTAACCATGCTCAATAAAATGTCCAGATCATGAATCATTAAATCCAGAACTACAGAAACATCCGTACCACGGGGGTTGAACTCAGCCAGTCTGTGGATTTCGATAAACATTGGATTTTTGATATATTCCTTGGTAGCCATGAAAGCCGGATTATATCTTTCAACATGTCCTACCTGAGCTTTTATTCCATTTTCTTGACATTTATGAAGGATTTCTTCAGCTTGCTCCAAAGTCTGTGTAACCGGTTTTTCAATGAAAAAATGAAGCCCTTTTTCAATAGCTTTTAAAGCATAATCATAATGATAAACTGTGGGAGTTACAATATCCAGCATATCGATCTGGTCCAATAGTTCATCAAAATTTTCAAAATATTTATATCCGAATTCGGCTTCTAATTTTTTTCCGTTTTCTACATCTTTATCATGGAATCCTACAAAGTCATATCTATCTGATTGATTGAGAAGTCTTAAGTGTATTTTTCCTAAATGTCCGGCACCTACCAAACCTGCTTTCAACATAGCTTTTTTAATTTTTGTAAAGATATAAATTAGGTACGATATTTCAGATATAAAGACTTTTGACTTTAATCAGCAAAAATTGCGATGGTTTCCCTAAATCTAAAATCTAATTCTTATTTTTGTGAGAAACTAGTACCCGCTATCTAATAACTAACTATTATCTAATGACGCAAGATTCGTTTGTACATAAAGGAAAAAGAAAAATTTTAGTTGAGTATCTTCAACAAAGAATTGGGATTACGGATAAAAATGTACTTTCGGCAATGAATGAAGTTCCGAGACATCTTTTTATTGAAAGTATTTTTGAAGACTTTGCCTATGAAGACCGTGCCTTTCCAATTTTGGCACACCAGACCATTTCGCATCCTTCTACGGTTGCCGAACAATCAGAGCTATTACAGGTGATACCTGGAGAAAAGGTACTGGAAATTGGTACCGGCTGTGGATATCAGACTGCTGTTCTGTTAGCAATGAAAGCTTTGGTGTATACAGTAGAAAGACAAAAAGATTTATTTGATTTCTCTAAGAAAAAATTACGGGAGCTGCATCTTTTTCCAAAATTTCAGAGTTTTGGTGATGGCTTTGCTGGACTTCCTACCTTTGCTCCTTTTGATAAAATTATTGTGACTTGTGGGGCTTCTGTACTGCCTACCGAGCTATTAAAACAATTAAAAGTAGGTGGGAAAATGGTTATTCCATTGGGACCCACTGACGAGCAGGTTTTATACCGTTTTACAAAAATTTCTCCTACCGAAATAGAAAAAGAAGAGTTTGGTGCGTATAAATTTGTTCCGATGCTCAACAATACCAATACCTAAATACCCATTATACCTGACACATCAGATTGTAGCGAGAATAGGAAAAATCCAATCTGAAGATTTGTAATCGTCTTTGTGAAACTGATCAGGTTAAAATAATTTTTTAGCGAAGGGAGTTGAAAATAATTGCTTTATAAAACCTTTTATAAAGCTTTCCTGCTTTATTCCGATAGTTTATAATCGATTCATATGATTTTTCGGAATGAAAATTGGAGCATTTTTATTACCTAATCACTTAAATCTTATTATTATGGACACCAACAGATTTAAATCTTCACACGATTTTAGTAATCTTCAGAAAAACTTGCATAATAATCCAGGCTATAGTGTAGAAAGCTATTCTCAGCAGGTCAAGGATTATATGAACGATATGAAAAGCAAGAATAAGGAAGCAACCAAACAGGACTTTATGAGCCAGGCTCAAAAATCAGCAAAGGATGTTTGGGAAGACATGCAGGATATGGCTTCTAAAGCTTGGGACGAAAACAATGAGCAATCCAGCAAACAGAAATAATTTTAAATACTAAAGTTAAAAACCTCACCTGTGTTATGAGTGAGGTTTTTTATTTTTAAATACATAAAAAGGAAAAATAATGAAGGTTTTTATCAATAAAAGAATTCCTGAAACAGGAATCAAAATGCTTGAAGATGCAGGTTTGGAGATTATCATTCCTGAAAATGGCAATTTATCTCAGGAAGAATGGTTGAGCTATTGTAAAAATACAGACACTATTTTGAATGTGGGAAATCATACATTCGACCATGATTTTTTTGATGAATG
This sequence comes from Chryseobacterium piperi, assembly GCF_002285635.2. Taxonomy (NCBI): domain Bacteria; kingdom Pseudomonadati; phylum Bacteroidota; class Flavobacteriia; order Flavobacteriales; family Weeksellaceae; genus Chryseobacterium; species Chryseobacterium piperi. The sequence continues at coordinate 441,492 of NZ_CP023049.2, forward strand.
TCCGAATGTCAAAGCCGTTGCTTTATATTCCGTAGGGTTTGATCATGTGGATATTAAGGCAGCTAATCAAAAAGGGGTGCCGATAGGAAATACACCGGATGTTTTGAGTAATGCTACTTCTGATGTAGCTTTTTTACTGATGCAGTCGGTAGCAAGACGGGCAAGTTATAATTTTCAGAAAGTAAAAGAAGGAAATTGGGGAGACTTTGATCCATTGCACGCATTAGGCCAAGAATTGTATGGTAAAACATTAGGTATTTTTGGATTAGGAAGGATCGGATTTGAAATGGCTAAAAAATCTCAGAAAGCTTTTGATATGAATATTATCTACCATAACAGACATCATAACGAAGAAGCGGAAAGAGAACTTAATGCCCGATATGTTTCTTTTGATGAGTTGATCGAGCAATCTGATGTTCTAAGTGTTCATGCTAATTTTATTCCTGAACAAAAAGACCTTTTCAACCGTTCGGTTTTTGAGAAGATGAGACCTGATTCTATTTTTATTAATACTGCAAGAGGTGGTTTTCATCATCAGACCGATTTATATGAAGCTCTTGTGTCTAAACAAATCTGGGGTGCGGGTCTGGATGTTACCAATCCTGAGCCTATGTTTAAAGAGGATCCTATTCTTGGTCTTTCAAATGTCTGTGTATTGCCACACATCGGCTCAGCCACGATAGAAGCCAGAAATGGAATGGCGAAATTAGCAGCTGAAAATATCATAGCATTTTCAAAAGGTGAAAAAATGGCGAATTGTGTAAATCCTGAAGTATTTTCTAATAATTAACTAGGACTTGGAATTATTTTTGTTCTATAGGTAACATCAAATACAAAATATTATGGTACCTGAAGATAACATCAACGAGCAGAATAGAAAATTAAGAGAAATGGATTACAATCCTAATGAGGATTTGTTTAATAAAGAGAAGCATATTCCTCTCGATGGTGATGGCAATCCCATCCTCAACGAGGAGGATGAAGAATATGAAATGGAGATGGATCTGGATGTTCCCGGTTCAGATGAGGATAATGATATGGAGGAAATTGGATCCGAAGATGAAGAAAACAATTATTGGAGTACAAGTGACAATAAAGACGATCATGAAGAAGAAAATGACGATGTACTCACATAAAGAAATATTATAGAGCATATATAAATCCTTACTCGATCGAGTAAGGATTTTTTGTTTGTAATAATTATATGATATGATCGCAATATTCTAGGGATAAAACTCCTCTCCACATAAAGGCAATTTTTTACGTTTTCTTTGCTTTATATTTTCTAATTTGAATATCTTTAAAACTTTGAATTTTTAAATGTAGACTTAATATAACTATGACTTTCCAGGAACAAATACAACAAGGTATTCCTAATCAGTTACCGCAGCCAAAACCATACGAAACCAATATCAATCACGCGCCAAAACGTAAAGAAATTTTAGGAGAGGAGGAGAAAAAACTGGCATTGAAAAATGCTTTGCGTTATTTCGACCCTAAGTTTCATGCAGAGCTTTTACCTGAATTTAAAGAGGAATTAGAGCAGTATGGCAGAATTTATATGTATCGCTTTCGTCCGGATTATGAGATGAAAGCGCGTTCAATTTCGGAATATCCCGGAAAATCTGAACAAGCAAAATCAATTATGCTGATGATTCAGAATAATCTGGATTATGCAGTGGCTCAGCACCCGCACGAATTGATTACTTACGGTGGGAATGGAGCGGTTTTTCAGAACTGGGCACAATATCTTCTTACCATGAAGTATTTATCTGAAATGAATAATGAACAAACGTTGGTCATGTATTCGGGACATCCGATGGGGCTATTTCCTTCCCATAAAGATGCACCGAGAGTCGTGGTTACAAATGGAATGGTTATTCCCAATTATTCAAAGCCTGACGATTGGGAAAAGTTCAATGCATTAGGGGTTTCTCAATATGGGCAAATGACTGCGGGGAGCTATATGTATATTGGTCCGCAGGGAATTGTACACGGGACAACGATTACTGTTCTTAATGCGTTCAGAAAAATAAAAAAAGAACCTCAGGGAGGGCTTTTTGTTACTTCAGGATTAGGAGGAATGAGTGGAGCTCAGCCAAAAGCTGGAAATATTGCAGGTTGTGTAACGGTTTGTGCTGAGGTTAATCCTAAGATCACCAAGATCCGACATGAGCAAAAATGGGTAAACGAAATCCATGAGAACCTGGATGAATTGGTTGAACGAGTGAAAAAAGCTCAGGAAAATAAAGAAACTGTTTCGCTTGCTTATCTTGGAAACATCGTTGAGATTTGGGAAAAGTTTGATCAGGAAAATCTAAGAATAGATATTGGTTCAGATCAGACCTCTCTTCACAACCCTTGGGCAGGAGGGTATTATCCGGTAGGCCAGAGTTTTGAAGAATCCAATACCATGATGGCAGAAAATCCTGAGTTGTTTAAAGAAAAGGTGCAGGAAACATTAAGAAGACACGCTGCAGCTATTAATAAACATAACGAAAAAGGAACATATTTCTTTGATTATGGAAATGCCTTTTTATTAGAAGCTTCAAGAGCCGGAGCAGATGTTATGGCAGAAAATCCAACATTAGGAAGGGAGTTTAAATTCCCGAGCTATGTTCAGGATATTATGGGACCTATGTGTTTTGATTATGGTTTCGGGCCTTTCCGTTGGGTTTGTACAAGTGGAAAGCCGGAGGATTTACATAAAACAGATGATATTGCATGCCAGATTTTAGAGGAGATTCAGCAAAATTCTCCGGAAGAGATCCAACAGCAAATGAAAGATAACATTCAGTGGATTAAAGGAGCTCAGGAAAACAAACTGGTTGTCGGCTCTCAGGCTAGAATTCTTTATGCTGATGCAGAAGGAAGAATGAAGATTGCGGAAGCTTTTAATAAAGCCATCAGAAATGGAGAGATTGGGCCTGTTGTACTGGGTAGAGACCATCATGACGTTTCAGGAACAGATTCGCCTTACAGGGAAACCTCTAATATTTATGATGGATCAAGATTCACTGCGGATATGGCTATTCATAATGTAATAGGAGATAGCTTCCGTGGCGCAACTTGGGTATCCATCCATAATGGTGGTGGCGTTGGCTGGGGAGAAGTGATTAATGGCGGTTTTGGTATGCTGTTGGACGGAAGTGAAGATGCAGACAGAAGACTCAAGTCAATGCTTTTCTGGGATGTAAACAATGGAATTTCCAGAAGAAGCTGGGCAAGGAATGAAGGAGCTATTTTTGCCATCAAGCGAGCAATGGAAGTAGAGCCTAATTTAAAAGTAACACTTCCTAATATAGTGGATGATAATTTATTATAATTTTTTGAAAAATATTCATAAGGAAACTTTGCTTGTTGCAAAGTTTTCTTATTTTTACGCAAAACTATGAGAAAGTGAAAATTTTAATATCTGAACCATGCCATGAAAACTGGAATGAAATGACTCTTGATGAGAAAGAAAGATTCTGTAATGTTTGTAGCAAAACGGTTCATGATTTTAGTGGCTTTTCAGATGAAGATCTTGTTAATACCTTTAAAACAAATAAAAATGTTTGTGGAAAATTTACAGGAGATCAATTGGGAAGAAATTTAGATTTTCACTGTTAAGTAAAATCGCTTTAGGACTACTGACTACAGTAGGAGGCATTTCAACATACATGCTCAGGAGATGAAAAATGATGAAGTGAAAAAAGTTGATTTTAAAAAAGGGATTGAAGGAATAGAAGTAATTAATGGCACTTTACGTAAAACTGTGTGGGTAGGGATGCCAACAAAAGAAGATTTGGAATCTACAAATCCATTGATTTTATTAGATGGTAAAAAGATTTCGGAAGATAAAATGAAGAGGATAAATCCGGATAAAGTTAATAGTGTGAAAGTGTTTTCAGGTGAAGGAGCAAAAAAGCTATACGGCTCCGCCGGAGAATTTGGAGTGATCATTATTGAAAGTAAGAAGAATAACTAAAGATAATTATTTTGTTTTGAGTTTAATTTCATTTTAATTGTAAAATATGCCTTTGAAAAGATATACTGCTAAATTTGAAAAGAGAGGATTAACCTTATTTTCAGAAAGTAATTCTGAAATAGGAAAAATCACAAGAGCAAGTAAAATTATCTCCTGGAAAAAATGTATTGTATGCGACTCTAAGAGATATCACATCAGGAGTACCGGCTTTTTATGGAATGACATAGAACTGTCAGACGGTAGAAAAGTGATTTATTATACAGATTTTGGCAAAGACAGAATTGTAAAAGCAGGTGAAGATATAAGGGTTTGCCACTTTGAACTTGGAAAAGGAATGAGGCTTTACGAGCAAAAGAAATTAATTATCGATATTCAGCCCCATACCAAATGGTTTAAGAATCCTGTTTTTACTATTGAGATGGATGATTCTGTAGATGAGGCATTAGCTTTATTATTCCTATATTATTCCAGTAAATAATACAATCAGATAAAATAAAAGGCTCAGCATAATACTATGCTGAGTTTGTTTTTTTAGCTCTACATTAATTTTAATTCAAATGATGGTCAAATAGACTAAATCTATTAATCATGTGTTTTTAAAATCAATTGTAACGTCTACCTTTATTTTGTTAAAAAAACAGACACTCAAATAAAAAATAAAATATGGATTCAGTACATCACCAGTCGTTTCACGATATTTTCAAATCTGAAAATGAGATACCTGAAGAATATAAAGTCCCCGAAATTCATCAGAGAACCTATCTGTTAAATGGAGAGCTTGTTGAATGGAAAGGAGAGGTAATGGATATCTATTCTCCTGTTTGCATTCCTACGGAAAATGGCTTACAGAGGAAGTTATTGGGGAGTATTCCCAATACAAGCCCTAAAGAGGCTATGGAAGCTCTTGAAGCATCGGTCAATGCTTATGATAACGGATTGGGAGAATGGCCTACAATGTCTGTGGAAGAGCGGATAAAATGCATGCAGAAATTTGTGTATCTGATGATCCAGCAACGTGATCTTGTTATTAAATTGTTGATGTGGGAAATTGGAAAGACATTAGCTGATTCTACCAAAGAATTTGACCGTACTGTAGATTATATTAACCAAACGATTGATGCATTGAAGGATTTGGATCGGGAGTCATCCCGTTTTCAGGAAGCGGAAGGAACTATTGCACAGATCAGACGAGCCCCGTTGGGAGTAGTCTTAAGCATGGGGCCTTTTAATTATCCTTTGAATGAGATTTTTACTACGCTGATTCCTGCATTAATTATGGGGAATACCATTTTATTTAAACTTCCAAAACATGGTGTTTTAGCTCATTATCCATTGTTAAAAGCTTTTAAAGAATCCTTTCCTAAAGGAATGGTCAATACTTTGTATGGTAAAGGTTCGGAAATTATCACTCCTATTATGGAAAGTGGTAAAGTAAATGTGTTGGCTTTTATCGGATCAAGTAAAGTGGCTAATGGTCTCAAAAAGCTGCATCCAAAAATAAATCGTTTAAGAGCTATTTTGAGTCTGGATGCTAAAAATGCGGCAATTGTTACCAAAAATGCCAATCTTGATGTTGCGGTAAGTGAATGTATTCTTGGGGCGCTTTCATTCAATGGTCAACGTTGTACAGCCCTTAAGCTGATATTTGTGCAGAAAGATGTGGCTGATGAGTTTATTGAAAAACTAAATAAGGCGGTATCCGCTTTAAAGCCCGGGTTGCCATGGGAGAAAGATGTGAAAATAACACCGCTTCCTGAAGTGAATAAACCTCCTTATCTTAAGGAGTGTATTGATGATGCTCTTGCACATGGTGCTAAAGTTATTAATGAAAATGGAGGGTATACAGAGGCTTCTTTTGTGTTCCCGGCTATAGTATATCCGGTAAACAGTGAGATGAAATTGTATCATGAAGAGCAGTTCGGTCCTGTAATTCCTGTTGTTCCTTTTGACCATATAGATGAGCCGATTGACTATCAGGTCAATGCTTCTCATGGGATGCAGGTAAGTATTTTCAGTGAAGATGCCCATGAAGTATCTAAGCTGATTGACCCGTTTGTTAACCTTGTAAGTCGTGTTAATATCAATTGTCAGGCACAACGTGGCCCGGATGTTTTTCCGTTTACCGGAAGAAAAGATAGTGCGGAAGGTACGCTTTCTGTTTTTGATGCGTTGAGGTCTTTTTCTATAAGATCTTTAGTAGCCGCAAAATTAACGGAATCAAATAAGAAACTGTTAAATACAATTGTAAGAGAACATAATTCGAATTTCCTGAGTACAGATTATCTATTTTAAGATAAATATCTCATAATAAGAACCACAATAAATCATGTTTATTGTGGTTTTTTTCTACTAATCTTATTTTTATTTATTTTTTTTACAAATAGGTGTAACATTTTTAGCGAAATGTCACTAACTCTATAGAGCTAGAAACCATGACCCTCATACAGCAAGAATTTTTAGAAAAAATTGAAAAACATAAAGGAATCATTTTTAAGATTTCTAAAATGTACATGGATCATAAAGATGATCGTGATGATCTTTTTCAGGAAATTATTGGTCAGGTTTGGAAGGCTTACCCAGATTTTGAAGGACAAAGTGAATTTTCCACATGGTTGTACAGGATTGCTTTAAATATAGCTATTGTTTTTTTAAAGTCAGAGAAGAAAAGAGGTTTTATAACCAACGAAGATTTTTCTAATTACAAAGTGATACAGGATGATTATGATGATGAAAAAGAAGAAAAACTGGCTGATATGTACAAGGCAATTCACCAACTAAACCCGATAGACAAAGCTTTTATATTTTACTATCTGGAAGATTTTTCAGGAAAAGAAATTGCAGAACAGATGGGAATTTCTGAAGGTAATGTAAGAGTGAAGATGAATCGGGCTAAAAATAAGCTGAAGGATATTTTAAGCTCAAATAACTACTAATTTTTAAATCAATACCAATGAATATAGATGAACTAAAAAATACATGGAGTGAGGATGTTTCTTCGGAAATCCCTGAAATCAGTATTGAAAATAAAAATAAGATTAACCTCCCATTGGAAAGGATGCGTAAAAATATGCGGATGGAATTTTTTTCCACTATTGGAATATTTATTTTTGGATTTGCTATTGTATGGCTTTGTGGGGCGCCGTTTAAGTTTAAATTTTATCTTACCATTTTATTGGCTTCTATGGTATTGGTGACATTTTTCTTTTTTAGTAAATTTTTCAGGTTGTATAAAGATATCAGTGATCCGGTATTGAAGACGTATGAAGGTTTGAAAGATCTTTTGTATCAGTTTAACCTGAATAAGCAATACTACCTTTCATTCTATCTTACTTTTGTTCCTTTTCTTGTTTGTGAGATTATTATTGTTATAGAGTTTATTCCAAGGCCTGTGCCACTAGGCGACTCCACAATAGCAATTGTCTTGATTGGATCCGTTAGCTTTGGATTAGTATTGTTATATTTTTTAGGAAACTGGTGGTTCAGTAAATTATACGGGAAGTATATCACAAGAGTTGAAAATCTCATAATAGAGTTCAAGAAATAAGCTACGGCGGGCATTGACCCGCCGTAGCTGTAATCATGATTTTTTTAAGATACGCTGTGCTGAATCAGCAGCAATAACCAGGCCGGCTCCCAGCATGATGATGTCTTTTAGTACCAGCCGCCCGGCTCCTGAAAGATATGGAAAGCCATAATCAGGACCACCTAGATTGGGAACCCAGACCTCCGGGGTAGTAATGAGAAAAGAGAGGGTGACGATAGACATTCCTGTTGTTAATAGCCCTCCTGTTAAGCCTATTTTAGGGTAGAATATTCCTAACAAGACTAAAGCTCCAATCGCTAGTATAACAGTTCCTAATGCATAGGAAAATATATAAGTTCCGTTGGCCTGATGCCATTTAATGTTTGTGGGCACAAATTCTCCCTCTTTGTTTTTATGGAGTTTGTAATTATCTGTGTCCGATACTTTTTTATAAAGGAAGAAACTCATGAATGGTGAGTTGGCAACAAAAGGAATAATTCCTTCTGCTTCATAAGGAAAGGCTTTTAGGCCACCGATCCAGGCCATAACAATGAAAATACTTATTCTTAAAAAATGGATGAAGTTTTTCTGTGAACGGGCTAAGAATTCAATCATAATCTTTTTTATGACAAATATATTTCCAATATCATCGTCATGGAATGGAAGATCGTGGACATTATTTGTACAAATCTGCAACGATAGAAATGCCGACTTCTTTCCGGAATTGAGTAGGAGATACACCCGTATATTTTTTAAAATACTTACTGAAATAAAATTCATCATTGAAATTAAGTTCCAATGCAATTTCTTTGATTGATTTGCGGGTAAGATGGATTTGTTTTTTAGCTTCAAGAATTACTCTTTCCTGAATAATTTGAGAAGGGGTTTTGTTGAAACGTGATTTGATCTTTTTGCTTAAAGTGTTGGGCGTAATATGAAGTAGATCTGCATAAAAAGATAAATTTTTCTCTATCAGAAAATGCTCTTCTACCAGGTTTTGAAAAGATTTTAATTCATTAAAATCATCTTTGGCTAGTTCTTTATCAGGAAGTATCTTATTTTTCTCTTTGCTACAAATGGCGAGAATAAGTTGTAGATACGATTGTAAAACAGCATGTGAAAAACTTTCTTTTGGATCTACTTTCTGGATTTTTAAGAAGTAATCTGCAATTTCCTCAAACAGCTCTTTATTAAGGGTAAAATAAGGAAAAAGATAAATGTTGTTAAAAAGCAATCCGTTACAGGCGACTTCTTTTTTATGAAATTCAATGCAGTAAAAATCACTATGGAAACTAAGGATATCAATAGGGGTATTATCATTACTGAAAATCTGAATATTCTGAAAAGGAGAAGAAAATAGAACAATTCTTCCGTTAAAAGTATATTCAGTAAAGTCTATCACTATGGTACCATTTCCTTCAAATAAAAAAATATGATAAAAAGGATCACTGAAAATGGTTTCAAAGTGATCTGAGCTTTTTCTGTCAATTGAAAAGGACATAGGTTCCACGGAGTAAAACTACACAAAAAATGATAATTTTTATTCTCTATTTACTGCTTTGGCTTACTTTTCTTTTCCCTTGTGATTTCATCTTTAATCCATTTTAGCTGGACGTCATTTTTATTGATAATATCCTGTAGTGTTTCTGTGACTGTGGTGTCGGGAATGACCCCATGCTGAGAATTGGTAAGGGTGATATTAGGATTAACTAATAGTAGTCCGATAGGAAGTGTAAGCTTCGAATTAGGAAGAACTTGATAAGAATAAAATCCGGCAACGGTTCCATCATTGGCACCTCCGGTTTCTTCTCCTACCAGAAAAGCTTTCTTGTCGAATTTTAATTTGGAGCTTATAATGGAAGATGCTGAAAAGCTTCCGCCGTTAATCAAGACAAAAATTTTCCCCTTGAAGGCATTTTTACGGGGTTTGGTAACATTGTCAGCTTTTATTTTATAGTAAAATTTTCCATCTTTTCCTTTATAGGTGTGAAGCGTTTTCAGGAAAAGATAGGTAGGATATGCAATCCCTTTTAATGCATATTCCAGCGGGCTGCTTTTTTTGAAATATTTTGTTTTTAAAGGTGTTGTTCCGGAGTTGATACGTGATGGCTTTATCAGTGTAAAAGGTTCAGAAACCAAATAAGAATATAAATTATTAATCTCCTGTAATGATCCCCCATAATTATTTCGGATATCAAGTATCAGGTATGAAGACTTAGCTTCCTTAATTCTTTCAAAGGTGTCTCTGTAAAATTTTTCAGAGTTATTATTTGAAAATTTCTTTATACTAATATAAGCTATTGTGTTACCCTCATCAAGGAATCTGAAACTTCTGTTAGAAGCACAATAGTAATTCTTTTTTTTACTTGTCTTGTTTTGAAGCCCTTCTTTTTCCTTTTCTCTTTCCAGAATATAGCTTTGCTTTTGCTGATGATATTGGGTTTCAATCTTTACATGATCTAGGTATCCGTTTTCCATACTGAAAAAACAAAAGAATGTATCTTTTAAATAATAAGGAATGAAAGTCGTATTACGTCCATCACTGCTGATGAGCTTTTTGTATTTGTGGATGTAAGTTGTTACGGGAATATCATTAATACTCAGGATTTCAGTCCCGGGCTTTATATTGAAAAGGGAGTCTTTATTTTCTATGATATAGAGACGAGTTCCTTTGATGTAATATTTGAAGTAGCTGAATAATCGTCCTTCACTATTACTGTTTTTTATTTTTTCATAAGGGATTAATAAAGAAAGATGTCCCTCTCGTATTGTAGTGATTACCGGTTGTAATTTAAAATAAAACTGAAGAGCCGTAAGAGGTTTGTCTATGGTTTGTTTGAGACTGTCAAACTTATAATCCAGGTCTTTTCGGGGTATATATTTATAGAGTTGAGGATGCATTTCCTTTAGTTTGGTATATGCATAATCAACATCTTTTTTGAGAAGATCCGGAGCAGTATACACGGGTTCCTGTTCATTTTGTTTCACAACAGAAGAGCAGGACCATAATGTAGCCAGTCCAAATAAAAATAATAAAAATTTCAAATTCTTTGTGTTTAAACTTACAAATTTAGACGTTTAAAATTATTTGGATATTAAAAAAAATATAATTTTTTGAGTTACAGTGATAATTTTACGTTAAAAAATAGGGTGTTTTTATTCTTTTATGTACCATTTAAATTTAAAAGTTAATACATTTGACCTTTATTTTTACCAAATGATGTATTTAATTATTATTCTGTTCATTTCAATTGCAGTCTATTTCTTAATAACCAGCCAGCCGGCTTTTGGAGCGGAGCCTACTGGGAAAAGACTGGAAAAAATGAAAAAATCCAAACACTATAAAGAAAGCCAGTTTCATAACCTGAGCCATACACCATCTATCGCAGAGGGATATAGTATGCCCAAAGTTCTGTATGATTTTTTTCTGGCTAAAAAAGATCCGCTTTTAAAACCATTAAAAAATATTCCGAGTGTACACACGGATCTCAAAAATATTTCAAAAGATCAGGATGTTTTCATCTGGCTGGGACACTCTTCTTATTATATCCAGACGGATGGAGTTTCTTTTTTGATTGATCCTGTTTTAAGCAGTTATGGTTCACCTTTTAAATACTTTAATAAAGCATTTGCGGGGTCTGATATTTTTAAGCCTGAAGATATTCCAAATATTGATTATCTTGTTATTACGCATGATCATTATGATCATTTGGATTATCCTACAGTAAAGGCAATCAGAAACAGGGTTGGAACTGTTATTCTGCCTTTGGGGGTTGGAGCTCATTTTGAGAAATGGGGATATAGTGAAAGCCAGCTTATTGAAGAAGAATGGGGAAGTACCAGTGATTTAAAAAATCAGATCAAAATAATCTATACTCCTGCAAGACATTTTTCCGGGAGAAAAGTAAAAAGAAATGGTACGCTCTGGACTTCTTATGTGTTGGAAACGCCGACCAAAAAGATATTTTTAGGAGGTGATAGTGGCTACGATAGCCATTTTAAGATGATAGGGGAAAAGTACGGTCCTTTCGATTATGCGATCATGGAGAATGGGCAGTATAATGAGGCATGGAAATATATTCATGCTCTTCCTGAAGATGTAGTACAGGCAAGTATTGATATCAATGCACGGAATATTATCCCCGTTCACTCCTCAAAATTCGCCCTCGCACTTCATCCATGGAATGAGCCCCTAAAAAAGATCACAAGCCTTAGCAAAGGGAAAAACTTGCATATCCTTACACCGATGATTGGGGAACAGGTGAATCTGAACCATTCGGACAATCAGTTCAGGCTATGGTGGGACGATTAATTTCAGGCGTGCCAGATATCTTTATACCTTTTAGGATGGTTTTCAAATTGTAGTCTTACAAAATCACATTCAGGATCTATTAATAGGTCCTTTTCTTCTGCATATCGTACCAGTTCATCTAAAAGAAGTTTTGCATATCCTTGTCCTTCGAGATCCTCATTTAATTTGGTGTAGTAAACAATTAATTGTCTTCCGTCAATCTCTATGGACATGTAACCTGCCTTTTTCTCATCGATTAACATCTGCAATTCATCCTGATATGGAGATATTTCAAACTTTAAATTTTCCATAATATTGAGATTTTGGTGGATTAAATATGATTTTAGAGAGCTTAAAAAATAATCTCTTCTTTAAAATTACAAATTAAAATAATACAAAAGAACAATTTTTAGGAATCTTAACGCAATTTAGACTGTTTTCAATTAACAAATGGTTAAGTGGTAGAGTATGAATAGGTTATATTTTTGTTCTGAATTAAAATAGACTGAATTTCAGGATTGTTGATTAATAACCCTTTATTCATGGGGGATTGCAGTTTGTAAAACTATTTCAAAGGTTTTCAGGTGTTTATGAGTTTTTATTAAAAAAATGTACTATCCATCATCAATTTGGCATTTTTATTGTCATTACAAGATCACCATTAGAATCACTTATCACTATACACTTAATTTTTTTAAGATGACTGTTCGAAAGATCAGTCATTTTTTATTGCCTTCAGGTGTAGCAAAAATGAATTACCTTTGTTTGAATTTTATAACTTTGAACAATGGAAATATCAGAGTCTTTACAAGAATTTTATCATCGTAATCAGGTACCGGTTTTCCCCTCGTGTCTTTTACATACAGGCTTAGGACATTTTAATGTTTTCTCCAGGGATAACTGTGCATTGGTGAGTCCTTACAGCAGAAGAGATTATTATAAGATTTCATTGATTATTGGAAAAGGAAAGCTTCATTATGCCGATAAGTGGATCCGGATAGATCAGCCGGCTTTATTGTTTTCGAACCCTGTTATTCCTTATTCCTGGGAGGCAGACAATGAAGAGCAGACAGGCTGGTTTTGCCTTTTTACAGACCAGTTTCTTCAGAATGGAACCCGTTTGGGAAACCTTCAGGACTCCCCTCTTTTTAAAATAGGAGGCACGCCAGTCTTCTTCGTTAATGATGAACAGCAGAAATCTATTTCAGATATTTTTGAAAAAATGATGACAGAAATCCAATCTGATTATATCCATAAATATGATATGCTTCGTAGTTATCTTCATATTTTAATCCATGAAACCATGAAGATGCATCCTGCAGAGAGCTTTGAGCCTTATCAAAATGCTTCACAAAGAGTAGCTTCGTTATTTATGGAATTACTGGAAAGACAGTTTCCGATTGACAGTCCTGAAGCATTTTTAAAACTTAAAACACCTAATGATTATGCAGAAAGTCTCTCCATTCATGTTAATTCTTTAAACCGTTCAGTAAAAGAAGTTACGGGAAGAACGACTACGCAGCAGATTACCGCAAGGATTATTCAGGAAGCTCATGCTCTTTTGAAGCACACCGACTGGAGTATTTCTGAAATTGCTTATGGTCTTGGATTTGAAGAACCTGCCTATTTTACGAACTATTTTAAAAAACAAACTGGCAATACTCCCAATATGCTAAGAAATAATCTTGTTTGAATTTTATAATTTTTAGTTTGAATTCTATATGAAATGTCTGGGTTTGTTATTATAATTTTGTTATTATAATTTAAAACCACAGCAATCATGAAATTTAGAAAATTAGGAAATACAGGAGAACAACTGTCCGCTATCGGTCTGGGATGTATGGGAATGAGCTTTGCATATGGTCCAGCGGATGAACAAGAGAGTATTAACACGCTGCATAGAGCTTTAGATTTAGGAGTTAACTTCTGGGATACGGCTGATATGTATGCCAATGGAGAAAATGAAAAACTGATTTCCAAAGTATTGGTTCCAAATCGTGATAAAATTTTTATCGCTACAAAATTCGGATTTAGATTTAAAGACGGTAAAGCCAGTCACAGTGGTGCTCCCGGAACTTATTTTGACGGTTCCCCGGAGTGGATCAGACAGGCCGTAGATTTAAGTCTTCAGAGACTGAAAATTGATACAATAGATTTATATTATGCACACAGGGTTGATCCGAATATCCCTGTTGAGGAAACAGTAGGAGCGATGGCAGAGCTTGTAAAAGAGGGGAAGGTAAAATATATTGGTTTATCAGAAGCTTCTGCTGAATCAATCAGAAAAGCCAATAATATTCACCCAATTACGGCTTTGCAGTCCGAATATTCAATCCTTACAAGAGATGTTGAAAAAGAGATTTTACCCACAATCAGAGAGCTGGGAATTTCCTTAGTTCCTTACTCCCCTTTAGCAAGAGGACTTTTCGCTAACATCAATGAAGCACAGAATTTTGGAGATGATGATTTCAGAAAGTCATTACCCCGTTATCAGGAGGCAAGCCTCGAAAATAACAGGAACTTAGCTAAAGAATTTAATGATTTTGCTAATGTTAAAGGAGTAAAAGGAACACAGTTAGCATTAGCGTGGGTATTGAACCAGGGAGATGATATTATTCCTATTCCGGGAACCAAACGGATTAAATACCTGGAAGAAAATATTAAAGCAACGGATATTGAGCTTTCTCAATCAGATCTGAATACGATTGATACCATCTTGAAAAAGTACCCCAATGTTGGAGAAAGATATAGTGAAGGATCTATGAAATTGGTCAATAATTAGACTAAACATTATTTTAAAATAAGATACATCTGCAATGAACAGAAGAGAACTTTTAAAAAATGGACTATTAGCAGGAGCTTTTAGTGTTTTACCTTTTGCCAATACTTTAGCGGGAACTCATAAGAAAACCTTAGTTTGGAAAGATGATCTTTCAGGAGTTAAAAAAATCAAATTAGGAGAATTGGAGTTGTATATTCTTACAGATGGATATATTCACGAAGAAAACCTCTTGTCTTTTGCTCCCCGGGGAAATATATCTGAATTAAAGACCATTCTCAAAGATAATTTTCGCTCCGAAGATTCTATCGATATGGCAATGAATATTTTGCTGGTTAAAGCAAAAGACAGATTGATCTTAATGGATACCGGAATGGGAATTTTTGCAGACGAAAGAACCGGATTTCTGTTAAAAAGCTTGGAAAAAGCAGGGTTTTCAGCAGCTGATGTTACCGATATATTTATTTCTCATGCTCATCCGGATCATATCGGCGGAGTGGTGGATAAAGAAGATAAACTGGTTTTTCCTAAAGCTGATATTTTTATTTCGAAAGTTGAACATGATTTCTGGATGAGGGCAACACTCAAAGATTTTACCAATAGTGCTTTAAAAAAGCAACCGGAACTTCTTAATAAGATTATACTTGCCATTCAGAGGATCTTAAAGACTATAAAGCCAAAACTGAATTTTTATGATTTGGATAAATCGTTATATGATAATTTCAGCTTTCAGTTAGCACCGGGACATACACCGGGACTTACATTGGTGAATATTAATTCCGGAAATGAAAGTTTGCTGTATATCGCAGATCTGATGCATTCTGATGTCGTTTTATTTCCGCATCCCGATTGGGGATATTTCGGAGATACGGATCTGGATATTGCTATAGAATCACGGAAAAAAATCCTTGATCAATTAGCCAAAACTAAATCCAGAGCTTTTGCTTACCATTTGCCATGGCCTGGTTTAGGTTTCACCCAAAAGAAAGGCAATGGATTTGAATGGTTTCCGGAAAGCTTTATGAATTAATCCGACTTTGTTTAAATTTTCTACAATAGACATAGTTAATAATAAGCCCTCTCAGAAATGAGAGGGTTTGTTGGTAAGATAAAGATTGTTAGAATGTTTGCAGAATGAAATGGAACTTATTTATAAAATAAAAGAGGCTGTCTCAAAAGGACAGTCTCTTTTTAGTATTTCATTGAAAAAAGATTTCGATATTTTGAATAAAAAAAATATCTTGGAAAAAAGAAGATATAAGTCAAAAAAGCAGTCTGTTTTAGGCTGCTTTTGACATTTTCTTTAGATTGTGGGCAATTGCGAGTATGCCGATTTCTACCTCGACTTTATTTTTTCCCCGAAGCATGAATCGTTTAAAATTTTTGTTGTGTTTGAGCTCTGCAAAAACAGGTTCAACATCATGGGATCTTTGTTTTCTGAGTTTGATGCCCTTGCTGGTATTAAGAAGTTTGAAAACCTTTTCTCTGATTTTTGCCAATTTAGGATTGTTTTGTGAAGTGGTTATTTGTCCCGATTTCTGATCTTTTCTGAAGTAATTATATTTAACATAAGCTTTTATTTTCTTAGATTTTAACAAGTTGTAATTTTCTTCTGAGCCATAACCAGCATCAGCAACAAGCTCTTTGGGAGCTTTATGATAGCTTTCTTCAAAACCCAGTAAATGAGTCGCTAATGTTTTGGTGTCTGTTGGGTTGGGATGAATTGAATAATGTAAAATGAATTGTCTATGGGTAGAAATTTGTAGATTGTAAGCGGGTTTTAGTTGTCCGTTTCGCATATGATCCTCCTTCATTCGCATAAAAGTAGCGTCTGTATCGGTTTTGGAATAGGAATTTCTATCTTCTAATAATTCTTGCTGTTTTTTATATTTCTCTAAATTATCTGCCCAGTTTTTCTTAGCATAATTCAGTTTCTGACGAACTTTTGAAGCTACTTTTTTATCTTTCAAAACTTCATTGATCTTTTCGATGGTTTGAGTTACTTTTTCAGAATCTACTTCTTTAAAATCAATACTTTCTGTATTTTCAAGCTCGTCTTTGGCAACTGTTTCTGCATAGTTCCAAAGCTCTTCTAATTGCTCTGCAATCCTTTCTTTGTGTTTTTTGACAGCTCTTCCCCAAACAAAAGTATAGCGATTGGCATTGGCTTCTATCTTGGTGCCATCTACAAAAGTGGTTTTCAGACTTACCAAACCTTCCTTTTCCAAAAGAAGAACAATTTGTGTGAAAATAGCTTTAATCTCACCTTTCAATCGTTCACTACGGAACCTGTTTAAGGTGTTATGATCGGGACGGCTCATTGCAGAGAGCCACATAAAATGGATGTTTTCTTTCAAGGCCTGCTCCATTTTGCGGCTTGAATAGATATTGCTTAAATAGCCATAAATCAAAACTTTCAAAAGCATTTTCGGGTGGTAGCAAGATGTTCCGCCAGGTTTGTAGGTTTTAATTAAGCTTTTGATATCCAAGCCATCAATAATGTTTGAAACAATTTTCACAGGATGTCGCTCATCAATCAACTCCGATAAATTGGGAGGAAAAAGCAGATTTTCTTTGGGGGTGTAATCTTTAAAGACTACTTTTGACGTACTTAACACAATGCAAATTAATCAATTTGCAACTATTAGGAAAGCGAAAGCTTTCCTTTTTGCATAAAAAAGGCTATCTCTTTTGAGACAGCCTCTTTTATTTTATAAATTCAGGAAATTAAATTCCGTCAATGATTGCATTCAAAATCGTACTTGGTCTCATTGCTGCATAAGTTTTGTATGGGTCTGTTTTATAGTACCCGTCAATATTCTGAGGCTTGCCTTGTGCACTGATTAATTCTTCATTAATAACTGCTTCATTTTCCTTCATATTCTCTGCAATAGGCTTGAATTTTTCAGCAATTTCTGCATCAGCAGTTTGGTTAGCCAAAGCTTCTGCCCAATACATTGCTAAGTAGAAATGAGAACCTCTGTTATCGATCTGTCCTACCTTTCTTGCCGGTGATTTATCTGTAGCCAAGAATTTAGCATTTGCTTCATCTAAAGCATCTGCCAATACCTGAGATTTTGTATTTCCTTGAGTTTGAGCTAGGTGCTCTAAAGATGCCTGAAGTGCAAGGAATTCACCTAAAGAATCCCATCTTAGGTAACCTTCTTCAATAAACTGTTCTACGTGCTTAGGAGCAGAACCTCCGGCTCCCGTTTCGAATAAACCACCTCCGTTCATCAATGGAACAATAGATAGCATTTTCGCTGAAGTTCCTAATTCAAGAATAGGGAAAAGATCTGTTAAATAATCTCTCAATACATTTCCTGAAACGGAGATTGTATCTTTACCTTCTCTTGCTCTTTTTAAAGTTTCAGTCATAGCATCCTTAACATCAAGAATTCTGATGTCTAATCCTGCGGTATCGTAATCTTTTAGGTATTTTTCTACTTTTTTGATGATTTCTCTGTCGTGAGCTCTTCCTTTGTCTAACCAGAAAATAGCTGGAGTATCTGATAATCTAGATCTGTTAACTGCTAATTTTACCCAATCCTGGATTGGAGCATCTTTAGTCTGACACATTCTGAAAATATCGCTTTTTTCTACTTTCTGAGAAAGAAGAACATTTCCTGCTTCATCCTGAACTTCAATTGTTCCGTCTGCAACAGCCTGGAAGGTCTTATCATGAGAACCGTATTCCTCTGCTTTTTGAGCCATTAAACCAACATTCGGCACAGAACCCATTGTAGTAGGATCCAGTTTTCCATGAGCTCTCATATCGTCGATTACTGCCTGGTAGAAACCTGCATAAGAACGGTCTGGAATGATCGCCACTGTATCTTCTTCCTTACCTTCCTTATTCCACATTTTACCGCCACCTCTTACTAAAGCAGCCATAGATGCATCAACAATGATATCTGATGGTACGTGGAAGTTTGTAATTCCTTTGTCAGAGTTTACCATAGCTACTCTAGGCCCTTCTGCAAGAGCTTTGTCAATATCAGCCTTGATTTCAGCTTCCTGAGCGTTTCCTTTAATCTTTTCAAAAAGATCGGCAAGACCGTTGTTAGGATTGATATCTAAAGATTTGAAAGTATCTGCATATTTAGTAAACACATCTTTGAAGAACGTTTCTACGATAGCTCCGAAAATAATAGGATCAGAGATTTTCATCATCGTAGCTTTCAGGTGCGCTGAAAGAAGTACGTTTCTTTTCTTAGCCTCTTCAATTGCTTCTTGTACGAAAACTTTTAAAGCTCTTAAGTTCATCACAGAAGAATCGATAATCTCTCCGGCCTGAAGACCAGCGAAATCTTTTAATACTGTTTCAGAACCATCGTTTCCTTTGAATACGATTTTATACTTCAATGCATTTTCAACTGTTGTAGAAGTTTCAGTACCATAGAAGTCTCCATTATTCATGTGAGCTACATCGGTTTTGCTGTCAGAAGCCCAGTCACCCATTCTATGAGGGTTGGCTTTAGCGTAATTTTTAACAGCTTTTGGAGCACGTCTGTCAGAATTTCCTTCTCTTAATACAGGATTTACTGCACTTCCTAATACTTTAGCATATTTAGCTTTGATTGCTTTCTCTTCATCATTTTTAGGCTCAGCAGGATAATTGGGAACTGCGAAACCTTTAGACTGTAATTCTGCGATCGCTCCATCAAGCTGAGGTGCAGAAGCAGAGATGTTAGGTAACTTGATAATATTTGCATCCGGTGTTGTTGCCAATTGACCCAATTCTGCTAAAGCATCAACGGTTTTTTGATCATCCTTTAAAAACTCAGGGAAGTTTGCTAAAATTCTCCCTGCCAAAGAAATGTCCGGAACCGCAATCTCAATATTTGCAGATTTTGTAAATGCTTTTACGATAGGTAAAAACGAGTGGGTAGCCAACATTGGAGCTTCATCCGTTAATGTGTAATAGATTTTTGATTTTTCTGACATTATACTGTTATTTATTATTTGATTTTTAACTCCCACAAATTTAGTTAAAATTTAAATTTTTTTGGATTAATCCTCAGCAAGTTTTTGCACTTTAAGAATTATTTAACCTTTATTTGAAAGAAAAAATAAGTAATTTGAGTAAATTTGAAAAAACCTAAAAAATAAATCATATGTCGACTACTATTACGTTAAAAGGAAACGAAGTACATACTATAGGAAGCCTTCCGTCAAATGGAACAACAATAAGAGATTTTGCATTGGTAGATTCAGGATTAAATGTGAAAACACTGGCAGATTTTGAAGGAAAGAAAAAGGTCTTCAATATCTTTCCAAGTATAGATACGGGAACTTGTGCTGCTTCAGCAAGAAAATTCAATGAAGAAGCTTCCAGTTTAGATAATACAGTTGTCATCAATGTCTCTAAAGATCTCCCATTTGCATTAGGAAGATTTTGTGCTGCAGAAGGCTTAAATAATGTAGAAACTCTATCTGATTTCAGAAGTAGTTTCGGAGATGACTATGAAGTAACGATGACAGACTCTCCTTTAAAAGGACTTCTAAGCCGTGCAGTAATCGTTACGGACGAAAATAACAAAGTGGTATATACCGAGCAGGTTTCTGAAATCGTTAATGAACCAAATTATAGTGCCGCTATTGAAGCATTAAAATAAATAATTGAAAATTAAAATTTCAAAAAGCCTTATGGAAGTTCTGACTTTCGTAAGGCTTTTTTATTTAAAAATTATATGAAAGATAGGCCAGAGTTTGTTTTAAAAAAAGAGAATGATCACTAGAAAATAGTAAGGATATTTTTAATTCAATGAAATAGAACGAAATGCATAAAGAAAAGATCTAAAATAAGTATTGGTTTTAAACCTTTGATCATCTTTTTCATATCTTTATTAAAATTTAAAACATAAGACATTCAATTGTTAATGGATCAAAAAACACTACAAATGCTTGATAATTACAAAAGGTATGGAGAACTATTTCAGGTTGACCAGGAACATTTCGAAGAATTCTATTCACTCCTTAAAAATACTGAGCTTCAGAAGTCTGACTTCTTTCTAAAGCAAGGAGAAAAATGCAAATATTTAGGCTTTATTAAAAGTGGTACGATCAGGAGCTTTTATATTAATGATCAGGGGCGCGAAATTAATTTTGGCTTCTATTTTGAAAATGAATTTTTTACGGATTACGAAAGCATTCTGTGCGATACGGTTTCCAATATGAATATCCAGGCCATCGGAAATTGTGAAATTTTACTTCTCAATAAAGATGATTTACAAAAATTATATCAGAAAGAAGCTTACTGGCAACAATTTGGAAGAATGATGAGCGAAAAGATTTATCTGGATGCCAAGAAAAGGATTGATGATTTATTGTGTAATTCACCTGAAAATAGATATCTCAATCTTCTGAGAAAAGAACCTGTAGTTTTTCAGAAAATAGCACAGAAACATATTGCCAGCTATCTTGGAATTACAGAACAATCTCTTAGTCGTATAAGAAGCAGGATTATTAATTAACTTAAGTTAACGTCTATTGAATTTTAAGAACGTAGTTTTACTAATATCAACTTAATATTATATAATTATGGATCAAAAAGATTTAACCATTATCTTGGTACACGGAGCTTGGGGAGATGGTTCCCACTGGCAGTATGTTATTCCTTCGCTTACCAAAGCAGGATATAAAGTGAGAAGCGTTCAAAATCCTTTAACTACATTACAGGACGATATTAACAAGACTAAAGATCTTATTGATGCACAAGAAGGAAAGGTGCTTCTAGTTGGGCATTCTTATGGTGGTGCTGTAATTTCCGGAGCTGGAAATCATGATAAAGTAGTGGGGTTGGTTTATATTGCAGCATTCGCTCCGGATGCAGGTGACAGCTTAGGAGCTCTTTTAGGAAAAAGAGAATCTCCGGGAGGAGCTAGTATTTATCCTGACAGTAAAGGATTCTTATGGATTAAATACGATGAATTCCAATCGGCTTTCTGCCAGGATCTGGATGACGAAAAGGCATTGGTAATGTCATTATCTCAAAAGCCAATCCACAGCCAGTGCTTCGGTGACGAAGCAGGAGAGCCTGCCTGGAAAACAAAACCAAGCTGGTATCAGATTTCGCTGAAGGATCGTATGATCCCTGCAGAAACTGAAAAAGAAATGGCGGAACGCATGCAGCCTAAAAAAATCATTTCTTTAGATGCAGGACATGCTTCATTAGCTTCACATCCTCAGGATGTTACTCAGTTGATTTTAGAAGCAGCATCAACGCTGTAAAGATTCTGGATAAAAAATAATCTGTAAGCCTTGTGATATTTTACGTAAATTCACAAGGCTTTTCTTTGTAATAAAGATTTTAATTAAATAACCATGGTTAAAAGAATTGTAGCCAACTTACAGACAGAGGATTTATCCCGCGCAGACTATTTTTATCATCATATTTTAAGTCTTGAACTATTAATGGACCATGGCTGGATCAAAACATTCGGCAATGATGAAAAAGCAAAGGTTCAGATAAGCTTTGCTGTTCAGGGAGGAAATGATACTCCTGTTCCTGATTTTTCTATTGAAGTGGATCAAGTGGATGATATTCATCAAAAGATGAAAGATTCAGGTTTTGAGATTACCTATGATATTACTGATGAAGATTGGGGAGTCCGAAGATTTTTCGTGAAAGATCCATTTGGAAAATTAATTAATATTCTCTCCCATCAATAACTCATTGTACTCATGAAAGCAGAACAGATTATACCTATTCTCAGGATTTTTGATTACCAGAAAACAATTGAATTTTACGTTGACTGGCTTGGTTTTGAAATTGTCTGGGAACATCATTTTGAAGATAACACCCCTGTTTACATGGAAGTGAACAAAGAAAATATAACCTTTCATTTAAGTGAACATCATGGTGATGCTACGCCGGGAAGCAGTGTTTTTATCTGGGGAGAAGGAGTGGCAGATTATCATAAAGAATTAATTGCTAAAAAGTATAAATATAACAGGCCGGGATTGGAAAAAACATTTTATGATGCAGTCTCTTTTACAGTTAATGACCCGTTTGGAAATAAGATTATTTTCAATGAAAAATTTGATGAGGCGAAACATAAGGAGTTGGAGTTTTATTCGGCAGGTTAGTGAAAGGAATTTAGATTAAAAAATTGAAAGATTACGTCAGTTGAGCGTATTGTCATTCATTGGTTAATACGGATCAATAGAAGAGGGCTTTAGCCCGTTTTCAATTATAGAAGCCCTGCCTCTGGCTTTAGCCAAAACTATACAGCGGTGTAATTTGTGGTTAGAATGCAGGTAAATTCATGATTCAAATCATCAAAATCTTACTAATTAACCAGTATCTTTGGACTTTAAAATTGAGATGAAACGTTCAGGAACAGCAGACCTACCTTTACACTATGGCAAAGTACCGCCATGGCTGTATGAGCGTATGTCTGTACTGGGACTATCCATTATTGAGGTAATCCTGATGGATTATGGTAAAGATGAAGTTCTTCGCCGGTTGTCAAACCCGTTTTGGTTTCAAAGTTTTGGAGCGGTAATGGGAATGGACTGGCATTCTTCAGGCATAACAACCTCTGTAATGGGAGCATTAAAACGATCGATTAATCCCAACTCAAAATCCTTAGGTATTTATATTTGTGGCGGAAAAGGGAAGTTTTCAAAAGATACGCCTTCAGAACTTATTGCAATTGCCGATAAAACCGGATTAAACGGTACAGAATTGGTCAGAGCAAGCAAACTCTCTGCGAAAGTGGATAATACAGCTATTCAGGATGGATATCAGCTGTATCTGCATAATTTTATCCTGTCTGATACGGGAAGCTGGAGTGTTGTTCAACAAGGAATGCACGAATCTGACGGAACAGCGAGAAGGTATCACTGGCATTCAGAGAATGTAAAATCATTTATTGAAGAACCTCACACGGGGATCAATGGGATTTCGAGAGGAAAAATTCTTAATCTTACTGATGCTCATGCTTCCGACAACCGAAAAGGAATCCTGGAGATTTCTCATACCGATTCTACGGAGGTGATGAGTGATTTTTCGAGGCTGATCCTTCCGGCACATCATGATGTTCAGGGCTCCGATGTTGATTTAAAACGTTTAGGTGCTCTTTTATATGTCACGCGTGAGCAGCAGCCACAAAATTTCG
The DNA here is from genome assembly GCF_002285635.2 of Chryseobacterium piperi. Taxonomy (NCBI): domain Bacteria; kingdom Pseudomonadati; phylum Bacteroidota; class Flavobacteriia; order Flavobacteriales; family Weeksellaceae; genus Chryseobacterium; species Chryseobacterium piperi. Next base: position 465,180 of record NZ_CP023049.2, read on the forward strand.
AAGACCTTCTAATGTTGGAAGGGGTAGGGCCACGTACGATGCAGTCCTTGGCTCTGGTGAGTGAGGTGATCCATGGAGCGCCGTCCAGATTTTCAGATCCAGCAAGGTTTTCTTTTGCTCATGGAGGTAAGGATGGACATCCTTTTCCAGTTCCTATTAACGTATATGATGAAAGTATTGGTATTCTTAAAAAAGGGATTGAAAAATCCAAACTGGGAAACTCAGATAAACTGAAATCATTACATAAACTTCATCAGATTATTGCTGAGACAGAAAAAAGCTTTACACCGGATTTTGATATTCAGGAAGTGATAGAAGAAGAAAGGCAGAACTCCTGGAGATTTGGTGGTAAAACTGTTTTCGGAGATGCTGAAAAACCCGGAAAGCCAAAGCCTATTCAGCTTTCCTTATTCTAAAGTCATCACTGTAAACTTAAACGTAATCTTTATCATGGATGTCGATTAATCTTGGATTTCAGAATACAGGATGAAGTCTTGCGTGTACAGTTGATGGAAGAATCTAAATACAGTAAATCACCAATCATTTTTACACCTGTAAAACTTTTTTGTAACAATTCCAATAAAAATTATATTTTTAGATCATTAAAAATATTCATCTCATGGGTAATATAGCTTTAGAAATTTCATATGATTTTCCATTTTTCATGCATGAAGAACTGGGTGAGATCTTTCAGGCTCATGAAAAAGTAACCTTTCAAAAAGGAGATTTTATTCTTGAAGAAGGAAAAACAGCTAATGAATATTATATTTTGGAAAAGGGGCTGGCCAGATCATTCGTTAATGACTTTAATGGCAATGAAGTTACCACTCATTTTTTCGCGGAAAATGAAATTATTATAGAAGTTTTGTCTCTTTTTCAGAGAATCCCATCGCAGGAAAATATTATGTGTATTACCGATTGTGAATGCTGGAAATTAGATTATAATACATTTCAGGATCTCTTCCACAAAATTCCTAATCTCAGGGAGTGGGGACGTTCATGGATGTCCCAACAGCTTTTTGCTTACAAACAGCGATCTGTAGAAATGTTTACCCTTTCCGCTACAAAGCGATATCTTAACCTGTTGGAACAGAAAAATAAGGTGATACAATTGGCTCCCCTCAAACAAATAGCCTCATACCTTGGAGTTACGGATACTTCTCTAAGCAGAATCCGTAAAGAATTGGTGTCGCATTCAAAGAAAATTTAAATCTTGCCTTATGGCAAGATGATTCTGATATTGACTTGGTAATTTTGGTTAAAAGTTTAACACTAAAATTAGAAAAAATGAAAGTCAATCAAATTTATGTGAATCTTCCTGTTAAAGATATTCAGAAAACGAGAGAATTCTGGACGAAACTGGGCTTCACGATCAACGAACAATTTTCAGACGAAAAAGCAGTATGTATAATGATGAAGGAAGATAGTATTTATGTTATGTTTCTAACGGAAGAATACTTTCAGACTTTTTCCAGTAAGCCGGTTCCTAAAGGGGATACAGCTGAGGTACTTGTTGCTGTTAGTTTAAACAGCCGTGAGGAAGTTGAGCATATAGTTAACACAGCTCTGGCAAACGGAGGTTCACAGCATGAAGAACCACAAGATTATGGATGGATGTATCAAAATTCTTTTTGGGATCTTAACGGACACGGCTGGAATATAACATTTGCAGATATTTCTAAGTTTCCTGCTGAATAGGTTTCAGATACAAGTAGGATTAGAATCCACTAAAGCTAATACGTACTCTTTGTGTTTAAACAAACAGAATAATTATGGAAACGAAATCAAACGATATTGAAATCATAAAATATCTAGTATTTAGCAATTACAAAGTAATTTCGATGAATATTGAAGGTATTTCCAATGAAGAAGCAATGATTTTCCCGAACGGGGAAGCGAATTGTATGAACTGGATTTTAGGACATTTAATTTATGTAAGAAATGCTTTTTTGAATGTTTTAGGAAAAGAGCCAGTTTGGGACAACGAAAAATTTTCATTTTATAAAAGAGGTGAAACTCCTTTAAACAGGAAAGATGAACTGATCAGTTTTGAAGAACTGAAATCCTATTTAAATGAAACTCAAAGCCAACTTGAATCGAAGCTCAATAGTATTGAAAGTCTTGAACCTACATCCATTAATGATATTTCAACACTTTCTCTGCACGAAATTTATCATAGTGGTCAATTGGGGTATCTCAGAAGAATTCTCGGAAAACCCGGAGCCATAAAATAAATGATGTTTCTTATCTGTTAAAGAAAAATATAAAATTCTAATCACAAAATCACTTAATAATGGACACGCCAAAATCAAAAAAAATAGAAATCGTTATTCCTGCTTATAGAATGCACTCCCAAAGCTTTTTGAATGTTTTGGATGGTATTTCGGAAGAAGATGCCATGAAACGGATTGATGGAAAAACCAACCATATCGTATGGATGGCGGGAAACTTTCTCAATATGCGCTACGGATTAGGCTGGGTCTTAGGACTCCAGGAAGAAGATCCTTATAATGAGCTCTTTTTCCAGGGTAAAGCCTTAGATGAGAGTTTCAGCTACCCAAGCCTGGAGGACCTGAAGAAAAGTTTTCATGCAGTTTCCCCTAAAGTATATCAGAAATTATTGGAAGCTACAGATGAACAGTTGGATGAAATTTTTGAAATAGGCATGAATGCACCCTATTTTAAAGAAACCAAACTTAATTTCATAGGTATGTGTATAGGACGCGAAGATTATTTATGCGGGCAAATAGGATTGATGCGGAAAATTTTAGGCTATCCTGGAATGAAGTATGATACTGATGAAAATTTAAAATACTAACCAATGCATCCTATAGAAAAAGGTTATAAGACGGTTAATGGAATTCAGATGTACTATGAGGTATATGGTTCCGGAAAGCCATTAGTCTTAATTCATGGAGGAGGTTCTTCCATTCTATTTGACTTCAAAGAAGTTATTTCAAGACTGGAAAATCGATTTCAATTAAAATTAATAGGAATTGACCTGCAAAATCACGGAATGACGGAGCATAGGAATATTCCGGAAACCTTTCAGCAGGATGCTCATGATGTGGTAGCTCTTTTGGCGGAAATAAAAATAAATAAAGCCTCATTCTGGGGATTTAGTAACGGAGGAAATACAGTCATGCAAATTGCATATCTCTATCCAGGAATAATGGATAAGTTGATTGTAGCCTCTTCTTTCTACAAAAGAAACGGAATGCAGGACGGTTTTTTTGAATCGATGGATGAAGCCAGTCTTGATTCAATGCCAGAACCGCTTAAAATTAATTTTCTGGAATTAAATCCTGACTTTTCCAGATTAGAAAATATGTTTGATAAAGACAGTAAAAGAATGCAGTCTTTTGAAGACTGGGGTGATGAAATCCTGACGTCTATAAACAGCTCTGCATTATTTATTTCCGGAGATAAAGATATCATAAAACCCGAGCATACAGTAGAAATGTGGCGACTGGTTAAGAGATCTCAATTAATGATTCTTCCTGCAACTCATGGTTCTTATATGATGGCTGATTTTGAGGGGAATACCGATGAAAAGCTCATAGATTTAACCGTGAATGAAGTAGCGACATTTTTAAAAGATTAAGATTTCATAGGCTTTTAAGATAGCAACTTTAGTTATTTTCCTATGTTTTTATTTGTAAAGGTAAAATCGCGAAATCGCTGATTTGCTAAATTGTTAACTGCAAATTTGTTGACTCAAGGAATATTTTTCGACAGTAGGAGAAGTATATTAATAATCTTCTTAACACAGAATCTTAATGGTTCAATAAAACCTTAATACTAACTTTAAAAATTAAATATCATGGCAAAATTAAATCCATACCTCAATTTTGATGGTACAGCAGAAGAAGCTTTCAATTTTTACAAATCGATCTTTGGCGGAGAATTCCGTGGCGAAGTCTATAAAATGGGAAATGCACCGGGAACAGAAAATCTTTCCGAAGAAGAAAAAAATAGGGTGATGCATATTGCGTTGCCTATCGGGGATGATCTTTTGATGGCATCAGATATCGTTCCCGGATTTGGGCAGAGTCTGACGGTGGGAAACAATAATTATGTTTCTATTTTCCCCGAATCCAGAGATGAAGCAGACAGACTTTTTAAAGGACTTTCCGAAGGCGGGAATATAGAAATGCCTATTGAAGATCAGTTTTGGGGAGACTATTTCGGAAGCTTTCAGGATAAATATGGTGTTCATTGGATGGTGAACTATAATGAAGAATCTGCAAAATAATCTTATATTTAACTAAATTTTTTAAGGGCAGTTGGAAAATTAACTGCCCTGTTTTACCCAATCATTAAAAAAAAGAATTATGGATCCAATTAAAATAGATATTACCATTTTAGCACCTGTTGAAAAAGTCTGGGATTATTTTAATGCTCCTAATCACATTACCCAATGGAATTTTGCTCATGAGAGCTGGCAATGTCCGAGCTCTGTAAATGATTTGAGGGTTGGAGGAAAATTCAAAACCCGGATGGAAGCAAAAGATAAAAGCTTCGGATTTGATTTTGAAGGAATCTACGATGAGGTTATTCCTTATGAAAAGATAAAATATCACCTGGAAGATGGTCGAAATGTGGAAGTAATTTTTGAACGTATTGATTCGAATACAACAAAAGTTACTGAAGTTTTTGATCCTGAAAAGCAGAATTCAGCGGAAATGCAAAGAGATGGCTGGTACGCGATCCTCGATAATTTCCATAAATATGTTGAAAAACACTAAAAAACTTTTTTATAACCATGATCAATTTAGTAATAATGGCCAAATGTTTAAGTTCCATTTGTGCTGTTAATCATGTTAGTAAGGAGGATTTTTTATATGGTATTCTCGCTATGCCTGCAAGACGGTCTTTGGAAAAAGAAAAAATTGATTCTTTAGAAAAGCTATGCGATTATTCTGAAGATGAGATTAGGCAATTTCATGGCTTTGGAAAAAATACAATGGAAAAGCTTAAAAACCATATGAAAGAGCATCAGGTCTCCTTTAAAAATATACACTAAACCAAGTCTTTTGCTGTTCTGGCAAAAAAAGAATCTCAATAGAAGTTGAATAATCACCTGATTTCACTTGTACTGAGGATATATAACTATTACGAATCATCCTCTAAAATATAAAATAATGAATAATGATATTTTCCCATGTTTATGGTGTGATGAAGATGCAAAACAGGCTGCGGAGTTTTACTGCAACGTTTTTAATGGGACTATTACGGCTGATACTCCGGTTGTAATGAATATAGATCTTTTTGGTCAAAAACTAATGCTGCTTAACGGTGGACCTCAATTTAAAAAGAATGCTTCAGTTTCATTCATGGTTATTTGTGAAACCGAAGATGAAGTTCAGGATTATTGGAATAAATTAATGGTTGGTGGAATGGCTCTGATGCCTCTTGATTCCTATCCCTGGAGTAAAAAATATGGCTGGGTTCGAGATCAATATGGCGTTACCTGGCAGTTATTTTTAGGAGAAAAACAAGAAGATCAAAAGATAATACCCACACTGATGTTTATCCATCAGAATAATGGAAAAGCGATGGAGGCGATGGAGTTCTATACACAAACCTTTCCTGATTCAAAAATCGGAAATATCCTGAAATATAAAGATGGTGGTGAGCCCCACGAGGTTCCTGAAAATATACAGCATGCCCATTTTATCATTGACGGGTATGTTTTATTCTGCATGGATAATTCTTATGATCACCAGTTTGATTTTAATGAAGGCATTTCTATGGTCGTTATGACTAATGATCAAGAGCAAACAGATTATCTCTGGAATACACTTATCTCCAACGGAGGCAGAGAAAGTATGTGTGGCTGGTTGAAAGATCGCTTTGGAATGAGCTGGCAGATTGTTCCTAAAAGATTGATTCAGCTTATGAATGATTCAGTCCCGGAAAAAGCCCAGAAAGTAGTACAGGCCATGATGAAAATGCAGAAGATTATAATTAAAGATCTGGAAGAAGCTTATTCTTCTTAATCCAATATATTTTGTTAACCCCTTAAAATTAAAACAATGAATACAACAATTTTCCCATGTCTCTTGTATAATAAAGAGGCTAAAGAAGCAGCTGATTTTTATTGTAAAGTTTTTAATGCAAAAATTCTTACAGAAACCCCTTTCGTAACTGAGATTGATGTATCCGGGCAAAAACTAATGCTTTTAAACGGCCCTGAGGTTGAGAAAAATCCATCAGTTTCCTTGATGGTCATTTGTGATACCGAAGATGAAGTTCAAAATTACTGGGATCAGTTAATGGAAGGAGGGAAAGCCTTGATGGATCTTGGTTCTTATCCCTGGAGTAAAAAATATGGCTGGGTGAGTGACCGGTATGGATTCAGCTGGCAAATTATTTTGGGTGAGAAACCCGACGGGCAGAGAGTAGTACCTACAATGATGTTTGTACATCATAATAATGGGAAGGCGATGGAAGCGATGGAGTTTTATACACAAACCTTTCCCGATTCAAAAATTGAAAACGTTTTAAAATATAAAGATGGCGGTGGAGATCAGGAGACTCCTGAAAATGTACAACATGCTTCATTTAACATTAGTGGATATCATATGTCATGTATGGATTCTTCTTATGATCATCAATTTTATTTTAATGAGGGAATATCGATGGTGGTAATGACCAATGATCAGAAAGAAACGGATTATTTTTGGGATACCCTTATTTCCGGAGGTGGAGAAGAAAGTGTGTGCGGATGGCTGAAAGATCGATATGGATTCAGCTGGCAGATTGCCCCGAAAAGACTCATTGAGTTAGTTAATGATCCGGATCAGGACAAAGCCCAGAAAGCCATGCAGGCTATGATGAAGATGAAGAAAATTATTATCAAAGATATAGAAGAGGCTTATTATTCTTAAAGTTATTTCGGCTTGTTGTTTGATGTTATTTAGAAAAAGATTTGCTTATGAAAACACAGAACAAGTCAAAGTTTAAATCAAAAGTGCCTGAAGAAGGACTGTTTCCAGAAATTATCAGAAAGAATTATTCAGGAAGTAAGAAACTTGCCAATAAGAAGGCAGTTATTTCAGGAGGAGATAGTGGAATAGGGCAAGCTGTTGCCGTTCATTATGCAAGAGAGGGAGCAGATGTCGCTATTATTTATAAAGAAAGCGACAAAGATGCTAAAGAAACCTTGAAGCTGGTGGAAAAAGAAGGACGGGAATGTATATTGCTTAAAGGAGATGTCTCTAAAAAGGCATTTCGGGACCGTTGCATCAACAGGATAAAAAAAGAATGGAAGAACCTGGACATTCTTGTTAATAATGCAGGAATACAATTTCCCAAAAATGATATTGAGAAAATTTCCGATGAGCAGATCAGGGAAACTTTCAATGTCAATATTATTTCGATGATTGCTCTTACAAGAGATTTTCTATCACTGATGAAAAGCGGCAGCCGTATTATTTGTACAACTTCTGTTACCGCTTACAGGGGAAGTGATCACTTAATTGATTATTCTTCTACGAAAGGAGCTATTGCTACCTTTATACGTTCGTTGGCGACCAATCTTGCAGAGAAAAAAATTCTTGTCAATGGAGTAGCCCCCGGACCTATCTGGACTCCGCTTGTCAAAGAAACATTTGATGACCTTTCCACTTTTGGAAAAGATAACCCTTTAAAACGAGCCGGTCAGCCGTCAGAAGTAGCACCTGCTTATGTTTTTTTGGCTTCGGAAGACTCGAGTTTCATTACCGGAGAAATCATTCATATCAATGGAGGTGATTTTGTTGGAGGATAAACGGATAATCCAGAATGATAGAAAAGTTTTGAAGATTTTTTTAACATATATATCCGGATAAGTTAAAATTATATATTCTAATGCTTTTAATGGTTCAGAATAAAAATAGCTTACTATCTTTAATATTCAACCTTAAAAAATATAAAAAGTAAAAACATGGAAGCATTATCATACACAATCGAAATAAATGCACGTCCCGAAAAGGTATGGACTGTCCTTTGGGGTGAAATGACGTATCAACAATGGACAACAGCTTTTACAGCGGGCTCTTTTTATCAGGGAGATCTTGAGGAAGGAAGTATTGTCAAGTTTTTAGATCCCAATAACAATGGCATGTACAGCCGTGTCGAAAAAAATATTCCCAATAAGGAAATGAGATTTCTCCATTTAGGAGAAATTTACGATGGTGTTGAAGCACCACAAGAGTGGGGAGATGCAACAGAATCCTATGTTCTCGAAGAAAGAGAAGACGGAACGGTTCTGAAATGTAAAATACAGACTCCCGATGAGTTTAAAGACTTCTTTGAAGATAAATTTCCAAAAGCTTTGGGAATTGTAAAAAACCTTTCAGAAAATCAGCTCTAACTAAATGTTAAAGAATTAAAATTCTAAATAGTTAAGAGATTGAAAATGGAATAGATTAATTGGCAATGTAACGAAGACTTACTTAATAGGTCAATCATTATTTATATTTTCATTAAACCACAAAATTAATAGATTATGGAAACATTATCATACGAAATAATAATCGATGCCCCTTTACAAAAAGTATGGAATGCTCTCTGGACCCCGGCAAATTACTCTGAATGGACCAGGTTCTTTGGTGCAGGGTCTCAGATGAAATCAGATTGGAAAGTAGGGGGAAAAACCTATTTTTTGAATTCGAATAATGAAGGAATGGTTTCTACGATTGATAGTTTGGATGAGCCCAATCAGATTGTATTTAAACATCTTGGAATGGTCAAGGATGGAGTGGAAGATACACAAAGCAAGGAGGTGATGGAATGGAGCGGCGCTTTCGAAAAATATTTTCTTATTGACCTTAACGGAAAGACAAAACTGCATGCAGAAGTTCAAGTTGAAAAAAACTGGGAAGAAGATATGAATAAAGGTTTTACAGAAGGTCTTAAGGTCGTTAAAGAACTTGCTGAAAGAAATTAGCTATGAATCAAATAGCTTTCTCCTGTAAATTAAGCTGAGAACGCTTATTTTTATTATACTTTTAGCATTAAACTCAATTCAATCATTTGCTGGATTAGCAGATTTGCGAAATATCACATACAATATGAAACTATTAACAATTCTTTTCGCTACGTTTATTCTGGCTTTATTGGGAACAAAATTGTTCCAGGGAGAGTGGAACTTTTTATTTTCTGGAAATCTGGGCATGGCCGCCTTTATCATTTTTACAGGATTTGCTCATTTTAAATTTCAGAAAGGAATGGTTATGATGATTCCCGATTTTATCCCAGCTAAAATGTTTTGGGTATATCTGACCGGAATTATTGAAATTGCAGCCGGAATCGGGCTGATGATTCCCTCGATTCGCGAGATAACAGCTACTTTACTGATTGTTTTTTATATTCTGGTATTTGTAGCCAACATTAATTCCTCTAAAAAACGGGTCAATCTTTTCAAAGGAGATTATACAGGTCCGGGGATGAATTATTTATACAAAGAAAGAATTCCTATGCAAATTATTTTAATTGTATGGACTTGGTATTTTGGTATTTATTTGCAATAAAAAAGAGAATTATAGATAAAAAAAGAACGGAGGGCATTAGCTTTTCGTTCTTTTTTTTCACATTTATGAGATAAAAATGTAACATTTGAAGATGTAAAAGCGTCTAATAGAAAAACACTATCTATTAACCTCTTACCAAAACATGAATTATGAACTTTAATATTAAACTTCTAATAACCACTAAGGTTGTATTGTATACGATTATGATGAATGCACAAAACACTACTACCAAGCTACCGGGAGATGTTACATTACCCTCTGATAAAGCAAGCCTTGAAAAACTAATTTCCTATGACAAGGGTAATTTTAAATACAGAGTAGAAGATTATTTTGCGAGGCCTAACGCATCACAATTTAAAATTTCTCCTGACGGAAAGTTTCTTTCTTATAAAGAAAAGGATAAAGATAAAAAGAATCATGTTTATGTAAAAGATCTGAAAACAGGAAAAATCACGAAAGCTATCGAGGAGAAAGAAGATCTTATCAAAAGCTATGGATGGCTGAATAAAACAAGGTTGTTTTTTACTCAGGATAAAGGTGGTAATGAAAACCTTCATTTATATGCTACAGATACCGATGGAAGTAATTCTAAGGATCTTACTCCATTTGAAGGTGTAACACTAGGCTCTGTAAGGCTTATAAAGGATACAGATTTTGTAGTCGTTACGATGAATAAAAATAACAGACAGATCTTTGAACCATACAAAATTAATTTTGTCACCGGAGAAATGGTTCAGCTGTATGAGAATAAAGATTCTAAAAATCCTATCGATGAATATATTTTTGATAAGGACGGGAATTTAAGAGGCTATACGGTTCTTGTGAATGGATTGACAACCCATACTTACTATAAGGATTTAGCAACAGGTCAGTTCAATCTTGTTAAAAAAACAGATTGGTCCGATACATTCAGTATCATTGGATTTAATGATCATTCCGCAGATAAGGATGATGCTTATGTTGTTTCTAATCTGGATAGTGATAAAGCCAAAATACTTTTATATGATCTTAAGCAAAATAAGGTCATCAAAGAAGTATATTCAAATCCGGTATTTGATGTGAGTTCTATCAGTCTTGCAGGTAAAAACAGAAACTATGAACTGGATTACATCAGCTATACCGGAGATAAAAATGAAACAGTTCCTGTAAGTGCCTTTTATAAGGAAGTTGATGCACAGTTGAAGTCTGAGTTCGGAGATCAGCAATTTGCGATTGTTTCTTCAGACGATCAGAATGATAAGCTGTTGGTTATTGTAGATAGTGACAAGCTTTATGGTACTTATTATGAATATGATACCAAAACGAAGAAAACAAAACTGCTTTATGATCTTATGCCTCAATTGAAGCAGGAAGATATGGCGGAAATGAGACCGATAGAATTTAAAAGCAGAGATGGCTTGACGATCCACGGGTATATTACTTTGCCAAAAGCCGCTTTAGAAGGTAAAAAAGTTCCTCTGATTGTTAATCCCCATGGAGGGCCTCAGGGAATCAGAGATGATTGGGGCTTCAATCCTGAAACACAATTGTTTGCCAGCAGAGGATATGCTACTTTACAGGTGAATTTTAGAATTTCCGGAGGTTATGGTAAGGAATTCCAGAAAGCTGGTTATAAGCAGATCGGGAGAAAAGCAATGGACGATGTGGAAAATGGAGTGAAATACGCTATACAGCAAGGATGGGTAGATAAGGATAAAATTGCCATTTATGGAGGAAGCCATGGAGGATATGCCACTTTAATGGGATTGATCAAAACTCCGGATCTGTATACTTGTGGCGTAGACTATGTAGGGGTTTCCAACATTTTTACATTTTTTGATTCATTTCCGGAATATTGGAAGCCTTATAAAGAAATGATGAAGCAGATATGGTATGATCTTGATAATCCTGAAGATGCTAAGATTGCGAAAGAGGTTTCTCCTGTTTACCAGATTGATAAAATCAAAAAGCCACTTTTTGTAGTGCAGGGCGCCAATGATCCGAGAGTAAATATTAATGAATCTGATCAGATTGTAAAAGCAATGAGAGCTAAAGGATTTGAAACTCCTTATATGGTAAAATACGATGAAGGACATGGGTTTGGAAAAGAGCCGAATAGACTGGAACTGTACAAATATATGTTAGGCTTTTTTGCTAAAAACTTCAGTAAATAGATTCAAGCTAAATACATAAAATGAAAAAGGAAGACATCGGTCTTCCTTTTTTTATTTTATGATAAGGAGATGTTAGTTATAATAAATTAAATTTTATTTTCGAGAATAATACATTTGATGCTATCAATAAGGGGTATAAATTGCAGCTTGATGGTTTATTAGGATACGAATTTTTAAAAAGTCATATAACAATTATAGATTTTAAAGCTAAGGAAATACGTATTTATAAAAGATAACATTCACTCTGCTGCTAAGGATTTCCTGGCAGCAGTTTTTATTTCAGCTTACTATTAAGCGATAGCCGGTAGCTCTTATATTGATAATACTAATTCTCGGATCTTCAGAAAGGTATTTCCGAAGTTTTGATATAAAGACATCCAGGCTTCTGCCATTGAAAAAATGATCATCCCCCCACAATTCCAGCAGTGTCTCTTTCCGTGGCAAAAAACCATCTTTATTTGTAGCCAGACGATAAAGAATTTCCCCGGATCTTGGCGAAAGCATAACTTCCTTATTCTTATAAGTCAGTTTGTAAGTACTGTGATTATACTCATAACTTCCTACACTAATATTATTTGTAGATTTTTTCTCAGAGAAAAAACGCTTAAGAATTCTGTGTATCCTAGCACTAAGCTCTTCTATACTGAAAGGTTTTCTCATATAATCATCCGCACCCAGAGAAAATCCCTTAAGAACATCTTCTGTTAAAACCCGCGCGGAAATAAGAATCAGAGGAGTATGGTTGTCCATGTCTCTTATCTGCTTAAGAAAACTATAACCGTCAAGCTGAGGCATCATGATATCAGCAATAATGATATCAAACTTTTCATTCATAATTGCCTCAAGACCCTCGGTTCCATTGTTTACCCACTTTATAGAAAAATTCATTCTTGTGAGCATATCAGTAGTAATTTCACCTAGGTCTGGATCGTCTTCTAAATATAATATTCTTGGTTTATTCATCTGTAGCAATTTTAATTTCCATTGTTGTACCTTCGGTTTTCTGTCTTATAATCTTTATGCTTGCCCCTTGATTCATCAGAGATTTTCTTACAAAACTTAAGCCCAGACCAAAACCTTTGATATCATGCGTATCATCATTGACAATTCTAAAATAAGGAGAAAAAATATCTTCAGTATATTTCTCCGGAATTCCCAAACCATTATCTTTTATTCTAATCAAAACATTATTTCCCGTCTTTTCAGCAGAGATCAAAACCAGTGGACTGTTTGCCGAGTACTTAAGTGAATTGTCTATTAAATTTGAAAATACCTGTGTAAGCTGTTCGTAATTTCCTTTTACATGAATATTCTGATCTATATTAGTAATGCTGATTTTAGCTTCCTTTTTGTGAATAATGCCGGATAAATTTTCTTTCACATCTTCCAGTAAATGGGCAAGATTTATACTTGTTAGCAGAAGTTTTTCAGTATTATGATCGGATCTTGCGTGCTGGAGAATAGATTCTACAAGTTGGGATAGCTGCCTGCCCGCTCTCTGTATCATTCCAGCATATTTTTTTGCGTTTTCGGGTTGGTTTATAATGTCATGTTTTTCAAGACCTTCTGCAGCAATGAGAATGGTAGAAATTGGGATTTTGAGCTCATGAGTCATGTTGCGTGTGAAGATTTCTTTATTTTTCAATAGTTTCTGATTAAAAATAAGACTTTTAAAAAGGATAAAAATGGTCACCAGGAAAAGTAAAACATACAATACAGAAAATATAATTGTTTCTTTTATTTCGCTGATTACCAGACTTTTCATGTTTTCAATATGAATACGGTAGGTAGTGTTGAGTCCCAGCAATGAATTAACGTGAGCTGTTGTATTTTTATCCTCAGTTTTTGCATTCTTCGGATAAATTCTTTTGATCTTTTTTCCCTCATATAATATGGTGATTTCAGCATCCTTATTCAGCATTTTTTTTAAAGTGCTTTTCATGGAAATATATAGAAGAACATCCAGTTTTTCATCTCTGTAAAAAGCAGTGTTTTGCTGTTTAAAGCTTTCATTGACCATCGTTTTTGTAGGCTCACTAATAAAGACTTCTATCTTTTCTTTTTTGTTTGATTTGTTCTTCTTACTCAATTTTTGTTTGAGAATAGGCTCATTAAGCATATTATTAACTAATAGCTGAATCATTTCAGATCTGGTACGTTCTAAGATTTCCTCTTTTTTGTTTTGAAAGCTAATGTAAATCCAGTATCCCTGAAAAACAAGAACAACAAATATGGTCAGAACAAAAAGTAATTTTCCAAAATGGGTAGATATTTTATTCATAAGATGATATAACATATCGAAATTAGCATATTATAGGATATAAAAATAACTTGATAACACTATTTAACACTATGTAACAGTTTGATAACCCATATCTGAATGTCTTTGGAGGAAATTTGCAGTATTGAATTTGAACCATAAAGAATTGTTTAATACTAAAAAATGTAAAGGATGAATTTAAAATTAAAACTATTAGTTATTGCTCAAGCCATGCTATCTGCAATTATAATCAATGCCCAAAAACACACAAAATTACCTGGTGACACTACACTTCCTTCTTCCAGAGAGAATCTTGAGAAACTTATTTCTTTTGATAAAGGAGATTTCAAATATAAAGTGGAAGACTACTTTGAAAAACCAAAAGCTTCGGCATTTAAAATCTCTCCTAATGGGAAATATCTTTCCTATAAAGAAAAAGATCAGGACAAAAAGAACCACGTTTATATCAAAGATCTGAGTTCAGGAAAAATTACCAAAGCCATCATCGAAAAAGATGATTTGATTGGGAGTTATGGTTGGCTCAACAGCAAACGTCTATTCTATACACAGGATAAGGGTGGAAATGAAAATGTTCATCTTTATGCTACAGACATAGATGGCGGTAATACTAAAGATCTTACCCCATTTGAAGGAACTAGAATTGAAGGTGTTCAAATATTAAAAGATACAGATTTTGTTATCGTTACGATGAATAAAAATAATAAACAAATTTATGAACCTTTCAAAATCAATTATAAAACGGGAGAAATGGTTCAGTTGTTTGAAAATAAAGATACCAAAAATCCTATTGATAACTATATTTTTGATAAAGACGGTAACCTAAGAGGGTATGTAATTCTTGAAAATGGATTAATAAAAAAAACATATTATAAAGACTTGCAGACAAGTAAATTTAATCTTATTAAATCTGTAGATTGGAAAGACAAGTTCAGTATTATTGAATTTAATGAAAATTCTAAAAATAAGGATGAAGCTTATGTAGTAACGAATATGGATAGTGATAAAAAAAGAATTGTACTCTATGATCTTAAGAAAAATGCAGTGATCAGAAAAGTATATTCAAACCCTGTATACGATGTAACCTCCATAAGCACAGCCGGTAAAAACAGAAACTATGAGCTGGACTTCATCAGCTATGAAGGAGTTAAAGAAGAAACTGTTCCGGTGAGTAAATTTTATAAAGAAATCGATGACCAGCTGAAGGCTCAGGTGGGGAACAAAGAATTCGGGATTGCCTCCTCTGATGACAATGATGATAAATTGCTGGTATTTGTCACAAGTGATAAGCTGTATGGAATTTATTATGAGTATGATACAAAAATAAAGAAGCTGAAATTCCTTTATAATCTCAAACCACAGCTACAGGAAGAAGATATGGCAGAGATGAGACCTATTGAATTCAAAAGCAGAGACGGAAAGACCATTTATGGATATATTACATTGCCTAAAGCTGCTCTGCAAGGGAAAAAAGTTCCTTTAATTGTAAATCCCCACGGAGGTCCGCAGGGAGTCAGAGACAGCTGGAGATTCAATTCGGAAACACAGCTTTTTGCAAGCAGGGGATATGCTACCCTTCAGGTGAATTTCAGAATATCCGGAGGCTATGGAAAGGAATATCAAATATCGGGATATAATGAAATCGGAAGAAAGGTGATGGATGATATAGAAGACGGAGTAAAATATGCCATTGAACAAGGATGGGTAGATAAAGATAAAATTGCCATTTATGGAGGAAGCCACGGAGGTTACGCTACACTGATGGGATTGATCAAGACTCCTGATTTATATCAATGTGGGGTAGATTATGTAGGAGTATCTAATATATTTACATTCTTCGATTCATTTCCTGAATATTGGAAGCCGTTAAAAGAACAGGTGAAACAGATCTGGTATAATCTGGATGATCCCCAGCAGGCTGAGATCGCTAAAGAGGTTTCACCTGTCTATCAGATTGATAAAATTAAAAAGCCATTATTTGTAGTACAGGGAGCTAATGATCCAAGGGTAAATATCAATGAATCCGATCAGATGGTGAAAGCTATGCGTGCAAAAGGTTTTGAAACCCCCTATATGGTAAAATATGATGAAGGACATGGGTTTGGAAAAGAACAAAATAAAATTGAGCTCTATAAATATATGTTAGGTTTTTTTGCTCAGAATTTTAATAAGTAGTAAACTAATTATTTTTTTATATTTTCAGAAACGGGGAGTTCTTACTTTCCGTTTCTTTTTTATCATCTCAGACAAAATCATGATACATTATCATTCATTATTCATCAATTATTATTGATCACCCCTAGCCCCGATAGCAGCGGTTACCCCGGAGTATGAGTGGGAGAGTCGGAGGGTAAGAGTGTGGGATAGTGGGGCATGAGGAGTATGAGCGGATAGCGGGAAAAGGCTTCTGAAAAAATAATAAATAGATAAATTGCTGATAATTTGATGAATAAAATACTGATGGATAAAAGAAAAATTGAATTCTAAGAAAAATATTTTAAATTTATTAAAGTAAAACAAAATAGATAACCGTCTTGTTAGTATGGAGGTTGTCGAAAAAATAACAATGCCACAGAAAGAGAAAGAAAGTATCATCTCACAAACCGTTTCAAAGTACGGAGGAAAACTGATGTCTTTCATTCGGCCGAAAGTGAAAAATACGGAAGACGCAGAAGACATTCTGCAGGAAGTGTGGTATCAGTTCAGTAGTATTACCAATCTTTCTGAGATTGTGAATGTAGGAGGATGGCTGTATCGTGTAACAGCCAATAAGATCACGGACCGGTATCGTAAAAAGAAGACGGAAAATCTTGAAGACTTCGTGTATGAAGACGAAGATGGAGATTTCTCTATCAAAGATATTTTATTGATGGATGAAAGTGCGGGACCGGAAGTCAAAATGTTTCAGGATGAAATTTGGAAAAAGCTATTTGAAGCCCTGGAAGAACTTCCCGAAAAACAACGACTGGTTTATATGGAAAACGAACTGAACGACAAAACCCTCCAGGAAATTGCCGACGAACAAGGCGAAAATATAAAAACCATCATCAGTCGAAAAAATTATGCAGTAAAGCATTTGAGAAACAGACTGAGAAAGCTATACGAAGATTTAAATAGTTAGAAATTAGAAAGAAGATATTATGAATCATAAACACAAAAAAGGTTGGATTTTTTTAATTCTATGTCCACCATTGATTTTCCTGGCCGTTACATGGATTGTAATGACACTCTGGAATTGCCTTCTTCCTGAAATTTTAGGAGTGAAATCAATTACCTACTGGCAGGCAATGGGAGTATTGGTATTAAGTAAAATTTTATTTGGAGGCTTTCATTTCGGAAAAGGGATGCGAGACTTTAAAGAGAGAAAAATGAGACAAAGAATGCAGCAACTATCTCCTGAAGAAAGAGAGAAATTCAAAGAGGTTTGGAGGAATAAATGTGAAAGCGGGTTCTTTGGAAGACACAATAGAAATAACGGATAATTTAAATTTTTTAAAGAAGTAGTAAAGTAAAATTGAAATTCATCCGTCTATATAAAAAACAAGAAGTAGTAAAATTTAAAATTTTGAAAAAATGAAAAATTCAGCATTAAAAGGTGCATTAGGTGCACTAGCCGTTGTAGGTGTAGCATTAATCGCTAAAAAAGCAGCACAAAGAAAAAGATTTATAAAAGGTGTTTTCGAAGAATACGGAATTAAAGAAAAATCTCCTTTTGGTCTTGCAGATAAAATCAGAGAAATGAATGATGAGCAATATGAAGAATTAAAAGGAAAATTTAAAAAAGAATTTGCTTCAAGATGTTGCAAAAAAGATAAAGCTTGCGAAGCTTAATCATTATAACTTAATTGATATTGTTAAATTCCGGTGTGGGAAGCCAAGCTTCCCGCACCGGAATTTTTATTTAATAGAAGTTAGAGATTGAGAAATCGACTGTCATATTCAGCTTTTCTGAGAGCTTATAGGCTTTTAAAACTTATGAGGTTTATAATAAGATGATACAGATCTTCATAGTTTTAAATACCTGTTCAATGAGCATTAAAGCAATAATATTTATTAAATATTTTGAAGAATTTGTTTCAGATGATAAACAATTGTTCAATGGATCATGACAAAAATCGTAGCTAACTTCAATGTATTTAGAAAAATAAATTCATATTTTTGTAGTATTCTACATGAAAGATTACTACTACTTTCTCGGTGTTTCTGAGGATGCTTCAGAAGAAGACATCAAAAAAGCGTATCGAAAATTATCATTGAAATATCATCCTGATAAAAATGATAATGATGATTTCTTTGCAGAACGTTTTCGTGAGATACAGGAAGCTTACGAAACCTTAAGTGATTCCGGAAGAAGGAAATCTTACGATCAGAATCTGGAAAGTCACCAAAAAAGCTTCAGATATAATGTGCCACCGGCCATTAAAACGTTTACGGCAAATAAAATTCACGCAAAAAAAGGAGAAGAGATCATTATTAACTGGCAGACGAGTAATGCCGATATTGTAAAAGTCCTTCCTTTTGGATTGGAAAAAGCTTACGGAGAAAGAGTCTTTAAAATTACAGAGTTTAAAGATGGTAAATTCCAGCTTTTACTTCATGTTACCAATTCATTATTGCATAAAACCATAGTTCAGGGAATAACCATTACAGAGGTTTTTGAGAATGATTCTGAAAAATTCAGAACTAATGTGGAAGATTTATTTAAATCCCAGCCAAGGACTATAGCCAACCCGAAAGGGCAACCTAAGATTATAAAAATAATTGTAGCACTAATGATTTTAGCCGCAGCACTTTATTTTTTAATCAAAAGCTTCTAAAAGTCTACTCTACACTATATAATTCTACCATTGAACATATTACGAATGTCATCTTCGTGAAATATAAACAAGTAAATGAAGATTTTAATGTTTATTGGCCTGTTCATGCTTTGTTGTTATATGGGCTTTAATAGCATTAATAATCTAAAATGGATGTCTTTTTGATACTCTGGAAATTTCATTTCAATCTTTGTTTTTTCTTTTTTGAGGTTTGTTTTAGGTGGTTCAGTAAAAAAAAATGGAAATCCGAATAATAGCGGAGTAATTTTGCCTCAGAAAATAATTGAATCTTTTTAATAATAAATAGGATTTATTAGAATAAATTCTTCTACTATTAAAAGAAATACTGCTAAAAAATAAAACTATCATTAAAACACACAAATGATGAATAAGATTAAAAAAAGCTTATCTCTTGTAAATGGATTTGTAGTTGCACTTGATGCAAAAACAGATTTATGTGTGTGTTGCATAGCAGGACCAAATTTTTGTAGATGAACTCTATAAAAATAACATCTTCAAAAGTATTCTCATTTTTCTCATAATTTGAGCGAAACTTTCGGATATGTTCCATTCTTTCATTCTTAATTAGACTTTATAAGTCTCTTACATTGCTTCTGAATTTCTCAGAATCACTTTCAAAACTTCTAGTAATAATAATCTTGAGACTGCGGTTTATACTGCCAGGGTTAATATTATGAATTAAACACGACACGATGAAAAATATATATAAGAAGCTGATTGCTTCATTTATACTGATGTTCTTGTATAATATAAATGCCTACGCGCAAGTAGAAGTGGCAGCTTACACCAATAAAAAAACGGATAATAAATGGAGTGCCTATATTGAGGGCTTCATACAGGCTGACGTCATGGTAGATTTTCAAAAAAATGGATATAAAGACGGATTTATGGCTCCATTTATAGAAATTCCTCAAAATAATTCTGTTGATGGTAAATTCAGTATTAATCAATCACAAATAGGATTGGGGGTAAAACGAACTGACTCAGAAGGTAATTCAGACTTGTCAGCCTACGTGGAAATCGATTTTTTTGGTCCGTATAATACAACCAGACCAAGACTAAGACAAGGATATGTACAATGGAAAAAACTATTGATTGGGCAGGCCTGGAGTAACTTTACTGATTTCGATGCATTTCCTGCTATTTTAGATTTTGTAGGGCCTAATGCCATGCTTTTTTTGCAGGTTCTCCAGATCCGATATACGACGCCTCTTTCTGCTAAATCAGAATTATCACTCTCAATTGAGGATCCTAATGTAATTAGTGCTTTGCTTCCGAATGATCGTAGATGGAAAAAGAAGCACAATCTCCCATCATTTACTGCTTTATATAAGTATACTAATGAAAATAATTATATTAAAGTTGGAGGACTTTTATCACCTATAAGGCATGAAGTTAATGATGAACTTCAACAAAAATCTGCTATTAAAACTACTTTAGGGTTTGCGGGAATGGTTTCAGGAAAGGTATACAGTAAAGAAAAAAATAATTTTATCTTTCAGTCTTCGTATGGAAGAGGATATGCTACACATAATACGGTTTTAAATGAAGCGAGATATGATGCTATTCCGAATTTAGACCGTAATCGATTACAGGCGATGAAACTTTTTAATATTTATGGAGTATATGAACATTGGTGGGCTGCGAAGTTGAGTTCGACTGCTTATTACAGTTATTCCAGGTTCGGTAAGGGAGATTTTATACCAGGAAAAATGGTCCAAAAATTTCAAAATATAGGGGTTAATTTTATTTATTATCCTTATGAGAAAGTGCGAATTGGGGTGGAAGGCAACTATGGACAAATGAGCAACTTTGACAAGGAGAGAACCAATGGTGTCAGGCTTCAGTTTGCTTCTACATTTTACTTCTGATTTATACGGAGGAGACAAAAGATTTTAAGTGTAAAAAAAATGGATAACTCAAAATTTGGTTATCCATTTTTGTATGGTTAGATTGTTATAGCGCCTAATAAGGGTATAAAAGATCAAAGATCTATAGTAAAATGCGAAATTATCTTTTATAGTCAGAGAGCTGCTAAAGCCCGAAAATAGATTCCTATTTACATATATAAGAATAATAACTTTTGCCAACTTTAAAACTGGCTAAATAAGGTAAGGGAGAAGAGTATTTAATTAAAAACTAATTAAGCCATCTTTTTTCTTCCTGGACACTTTTTACATCTTTTTCCTTTCTTAAATTTTTTGCAGCAAGACTTTTTTTCGCAAAACATATCTTCATTATTGAATGAATATACAGGTGTTAAAGGAGGTACTTTAAAAGGGGTAATCATATTCATGATGCAAATATATTAATTTAGAATAAATATAATTAATAAATTTTCATAAAATTTAAATGCTGATAATCATACGATTGATGAAGGTGTTTTACTTTAATTTTTTACCTGTTTTATAAATTAGGTGTTAAAAATATCAATGGAATGCTTAAAAAGATAATGAAGATGAGAACTGAAGTCTGAAAGCATTTGCACTTTGCTGACCGAAGTTTTTCAGGTTTCCATAAGTGCCTTCAGCACCAATCCTTAAATTTTTAACAGGTTGATAAATCAGGTTGATCCCTGCATTTTGAAATTTTTGAACCATATTTAGCGGCACTAACGGATTTTTCCCTAGTTGAGAGTAGCTGTAATACACTACTGAACTCCATTTGGGAGTCCACCAATGCTCGTAAATTCCAAGAATATTAAAAAGGCTGAGTGTTTCCAATCGGTTATTTTCTAAATCCGGTACGGCATCATATTTTTCTCCGATCAAAATAGCATTGTAGGTTGCATATCCTTTTCCATACGAAGTTTGAAATCTGAAATTACTGAGTTTGTTTCTATATAATCTTCCTGAAATCATTCCTCCATATCCAAAGATCGTATGGGGACTATCTTTTTGCTGGGTTTCATTTTTGATGGTATAACCTATTGGTTTTAGCATAGCGCCGAGTTTAAGATAATCTTTAGTATTACCATATCTGTACAAGGCTGTGGCTATCGGGATCGTAGATTTCTTCGTCCAGTTGCTATTGGTGGTAGGAAGTAAAATACTGGTAATATTCGGATCTTCTAAAGATAACGAAAGAGTTCCTTTTTGGGAAAGTGGTGTTGTGTACCGAATCTGAACAGTTCGTATAAACATGGTTCCGTTAGGACCGACAAAATCAACAATATTGGGGAAAATATCGAAATCGGAAAAATTACTCCAGGCTTGCCCAATCAATAATTTCTTCCATTGTAAGTAACCTTGTCTGAATCTTGGAACCGTAGTTCCGTTGGGTCCTAGAAAATCAATCTCCACATAAGCAGACATATCTGATTTTCCTTCGGAGTTGGTTTGTTTTATCCCGACTGCTATTTGGGACTGCTTTATACTAAAATTGCTGCCTAAAGAATTATTTTGAGGAATGGCTATGGAAGATGTGGCGTATCCGTCTTTAAATGACATCTCCTGAAAGTCCAACATGACGTCGGTTTGTATAAATCCTTTTATATAAGCAGACCATGTGTCATTTGAAGTTTCTGATGATGAGGTCGTCTGTTTATTGATAAGATTTATTTGAGCTGAAATTTTTGTATTGAATAAGGATACAATAATAAATGAAGCCATAAGCCCCTTGTGTTTTTTTTTCGTCATTTTTTGTGTTTCTTGATATGCTGTATTTATACTTTCATGTGCATTTGAAAAAAAAGTTTTTTAGTTTTTAGGGTTATGTAATTTATTTTATAAAATATTATTTTTTATTTGGCAGTGTTTTAATAAAAAATATTCGTGAATTTATGTTTATACTATGATTGCAGTAAATCAAATTTTTATAAACAGTATATATTTTAATTATATTGACTGTCAATATTTTAAATTCCGGATGAAACTACAAAATTATTTACTGATAGGTAAAGTTGATTTTTTTTAAATAAAATAGATTTATATGTTATAAATTAAATTTTTAATTTAAAATTGTATTATATATTTAATTGTTTACTGTTTTTGTTAGAATTAAAATCTAAAATTACTTCTAATATCTATGATTTATATTTTTTGCTTTTTTTCATGATTTTTCCAACTTATACCTAATATAAGCACATGATTATTAGGATTTGTCAATAATTTCGGACTATTGTACAATACCTTAAAAAAATGTAATTTTACACATCTTTTTTACAAACAAAATCTAATAAAAAAAATGAATACAGAACAGTTTGTGAACCGTCACATTTCCATTAATGAAGCCGATAAACAGGCGATGTTGGAAAGAGTCGGCGTTTCAAGTATTGAAGAGTTGATTTCTCAAACAATCCCATCAACAATCCGTTTAGAAAAAGACCTTGATATTTCAGAGCCCCTTTCAGAATATGAAATGCTTCGTCACTCAAAAGAATTGGCATCCAAAAATGCTGATTTTACGAATTACATCGGATTTGGATACCACAATACGCTTTTGCCATCGGCAATTCAAAGAAATATCTTTGAAAACCCAAGCTGGTATACTGCTTATACTCCTTACCAAGCAGAAATTGCTCAGGGAAGGTTAGAAGCATTACTCAACTATCAGACTGTCGTTTGTGATCTTACGGGATTTGCATTAGCGAACGCATCTTTGCTGGATGAATCTACTGCAGCTGCTGAAGCGATGCATATGTTCTTTAATAACAGAACTAAAGATCAGAAGAAAAACAATGCTAATAAATTCTTTGTTTCTGAATTGGTTTTGCCTCAGACGGTTTCTGTATTGAAAACAAAAGCTGAAGGGCTGGAAATTGAAATTGTGATCGGGGATCATGCTACGCATCAGTTTGATGAAACATATTATGGTGTTTTATTACAGTATCCTGGGAAGAATGGGGTTGTTCTGGATTATACAGAAAACATTATAGAATATAAAAAGCTTGATTTACAGGTAGTAGTTGCTTGTGATCCAATGGCTCTGGTTAAGCTTAAATCTCCTGCATCTATGGGAGCTGACTGTGCTGTAGGTACTTCACAAAGATTTGGTATCCCAATGGGGTATGGAGGTCCTCATGCAGCATTTTTCTCTTGTAAGGAAGATTATAAAAGAGATATTCCGGGAAGAATCATTGGAGTTTCTGTGGATGTGTACGGAAAGCGTGCATTAAGAATGGCTTTACAGACAAGAGAACAGCATATCAAAAGAGAAAGAGCAACATCTAATATATGTACAGCTCAGGTACTTTTAGCAGTAATGGCTGGTATGTATGCAGTTTACCACGGTCCTAAAGGATTGAATTATATCGCTGATCAGATTCACTTTAAAGCGAATGCTTTGAAAAACGGTCTAAAGGCTTTAGGATACAATACAGTTGAAGAACCTGTTTTTGATACTGTAAAAATTGCAATGAATGAAGATGAAAAAGGAAGATTGATGAGAATGATGCAAGATCATAAAATCAATTTGAATTATTTTACGGAAGGATTTGTAAGTATCGCGATCAATGAAAGTACATCTTTGGATAAGCTGAATGAGCTGATGGTTTCATTTGCTCAGTTTATCGACAAGCAAGCTTTCAAATTAGAATTAAAAGAAGGATACAGTATTCCTGAGGAATTATTGAGAAAAGACGAGATTCTTAAAGAAGAAGTATTCAACAAATACCATACGGAAACAGAATTGATGCGTTATATCAAGCGTCTGGAAAGAAAAGATTTATCATTGACTCACTCTATGATTTCTTTAGGTTCTTGTACGATGAAGCTTAACGCAGCAACGCAAATGCTTCCTCTTTCATGGGGAGAGTGGGGAACTGTGCATCCGTTTGTGCCGATAGATCAGGCAGCGGGATATCAGGAAATGATTGCAGAGCTTGAAAAAGATCTTTCTGAAATTACTGGGTTTGCAGGAACTTCATTGCAGCCGAATTCCGGAGCGCAAGGAGAATATGCAGGACTAATGGTTATCAGAGAGTATCATAAATCAAGAGGTGAAGCTCACAGAAATGTGGTATTGATTCCTCAGTCTGCGCACGGAACAAACCCTGCATCTGCAGCGATGGCAGGAATGAAAATTGTTGTTGTTAAAAATCTTGAAAGCGGAGAAATCGATTTCGAAGATCTAAAAGCTAAAACAGAACAGCATTCAGAGAACTTATCTGCGGTAATGATTACTTATCCGTCTACGTATGGATTCTTTGATGAAAACATTAAAGAAATTACTCAACTGATCCACGAACACGGAGGACAGGTATATATGGATGGTGCTAACATGAATGCTCAGGTAGGATTCACAAGTCCCGGAAATATCGGAGCTGACGTTTGTCACTTAAATCTTCATAAAACATTCGCGATTCCTCATGGAGGAGGAGGCCCTGGAGTAGGTCCTATTTGTGTAGCTAAACACCTGGTTCCGTTCTTGCCAACCAATGCGAATATTAAAATAGGTTCTAAAGAAGCAATTGAAGGTATTTCAGCGGCTCCTTACGGATCCGGATTAATCCTGAATATCTCTTATGCTTATGTTAAAATGCTAGGGACTGCAGGATTGAAGAAAGCAACTGAACATGCGATCTTAAATGCTAACTACTTAAAAGAAATCCTTGCTGAACATTTCCCTATTTTATACTCTAATA
Source organism: Chryseobacterium piperi (assembly GCF_002285635.2). NCBI lineage: Bacteria > Pseudomonadati > Bacteroidota > Flavobacteriia > Flavobacteriales > Weeksellaceae > Chryseobacterium > Chryseobacterium piperi. The sequence goes on from NZ_CP023049.2 coordinate 490,550, forward strand.
AAAATGGGAAAGTAGCTCACGAATGTATCGTAGATTTCCGTCAGTTCAAATCATTAGGAATTGAAGTGGCTGATATAGCGAAGAGATTAATGGACTATGGTTTCCATGCTCCTACGGTTTCTTTCCCTGTTGCGGGAACATTAATGATTGAGCCTACAGAGTCTGAAAGTAAAGTGGAGATAGATCGTTTTGCAGAAGCATTAATTGCTATCAAAAGTGAAATTGATGAAATTTCTGAAGGTAAAGCTGATACGGCAAACAATGTATTGAAAAATGCCCCGCATACTGAGCAGGTGGTAATTTCTGATTCTTGGGATAAACCATACAGCAGAGAAAAAGCTGCTTATCCATTAGATTGGGTGCGAGATCACAAATTCTTTGCTTCTGTTTCCAGAGTGGATGAAGCTTTCGGAGATCGAAATCTGATATGTACTTGTGCACCGATTGAATCATATATGTAATAGGAATTTTTCCTATCAGCAATAAATAAAATACCCACTCCAAAAGGAGTGGGTATTTGTTTATATGTTTTCTAAGGCCTTCTTTTAGACCGGTATGCTATGAGAAGTGCAACTGCCATGATGATAAAGGTGACAATAGAAGTGATTTCAATTGCAGTTTGACTTTCATTACCTTGTGAGTTGTTATTTTGTTTATCGCAAGAAATTAACAAAACTGTTGCTATTAATAAACAAAACTGGAGTAATTTATGTTTCATATTTATACATGTTTGGTTATTAGTATTTTATCAACAATAAACATGCCGGGTGTGGATGCTGTTATTGAGACTTGTATGCTTTGAATAGCACATGCCTCTGGCTTATAGTCAGGTTTGTTTTATTAGAGTAGCTTTTGAGTGATAACGTAGTATTTTTTTATATTTACAAGGAGTAGTTGTAAACTATATCTCTGATAATATTCGGAATTTGGCCCCTTATTAATTGAGAATAATAAAGAATATTTAGTTTTATGACTTGATAGATTGGATTTCCGCCTCCAGTTTTTTAATCAGATTTCTTTTGATAACTGTGAATGTGTAGTCTTTTGCCTCAGCAAAAGAAAGGTTATATCTACGCTCAATGGAGTTTAAATCCTCTGGAAATTTAGATAATAGATTATCGTAAAAAGTATCCAGAAATTCTTTAGAAGGCATTTTATAATTAATCTTCACCTGAAAACGTCTTAGCAAAGCAGGATCAATAATATCAGGGTGATTGGTGGCGCAAAGCAATAACGCATCCTGAGGGTAATAATCAATCAACTGGAGTAAGGTATTAACAAGCCTTCTCATTTCGCCCACATCTTTATCATCACTTCCTCTTGATTTTCCAATCTGATCCAGCTCATCCAGAAAAAGAACTGATTTTTCTCTGCCGGCTTTATCAAAGATCATTTTAATGTTCTGCGACGTTTCTCCTATACGGGACGAAACGATAGTACTAAGGTTAAGAATAATGATGTTTTTCCCTAGGGCATTGGCGATAGCTTTAGCGGTCATGCTTTTTCCACATCCCGAACTTCCCTGAAGCAACACTTTATTATTGACTGGTAAGTGGTACGCCTGAAGCTCTTTGATATAAGTATGTTCTTTGATCAGTTGTGTTAACTGCTCTTTATTTGACTCTTCGAGAAAGACCTCATGAAGTGTTACCTGTTCTTTGTCCTGAATAATAAGATCGTACAGATTCATATATTTGAGAGATTATCTGGATAATAGATTATAGTGCAAAGATAGAGTGATTAATCTTTTAGGTTTAAAATTTGTTCAAATTTTGTAAGAAAGTGATCATCGGAAAAATCAATGAAAAACTGTTTTTGCCAATCCTGGGTCTTTTGTGCCTGTTTGTTTTGAGGAATATCCCAATTGGGGTAAACCCTGAATCCGCGTTTGCCTTCCTTGGATGGAGAAGTTAAAATTTGTTTTTGAATCAATATCGATTTTGGGAAAAAGAAAAAGCCGGACTGGTGTTCAGACTCTGAAATAATGATATAAAAATCAAAATAATCCAAATACGAAAACGGTTCCGTTTCTTTAGTTCCTGGATTTCTTTTCCATAGCGTTACAAATTGCCCTATCTTCTTTGGAGTAATTTTAGATTTTCTTGACTTTATATGGTATTGATTCAGTTGGAAGTTGTGGCCGAAATACTCTTGGCACTCTAAATCGGGATGAACGTTTGAGATGGGTAATTCCAGTTTTGAGAAGACTGAAACTTGGAGTTGATTGATTTCGTAGGTCATTTTATTTATGTTTGGGGCTCTTTTACTCATCGAGTAAAAGAGCGTCGATCTGGTTTCAGACTGCAAACATAAACAATACAATTAACATAATATTTTAAGCTGAATACAGCTTAAGGATATGAATTAATTTCTTTCTCTTCTTGCTGCTGCAAAATAAGAAGAAAAAACGACTACACATGTTGCGATAAAAGCGTAAGTTACCATTTTTGTTTTTAAATTTTAATTATACTTTCTTTACTAATTTTTCAATTGCAATATTACAATATTCAAATGGTGTTCCAAATAGAATAAGTATGATGTATATCAGATATTTACGTATTTGGATTGGTGTTTTTGTTGATTATTTATTTACATTAATTTAATATATTTTTAGAAAAATATATGTAGTATTATTGTCTTTTTCGTAAAAATTATTAATTTGATAAAGAATTTTACTCCTCTATTTAAAGATTGATAAATGTAATGCTATACATATTATTATTAAATGTTAAATTTTTAAAACACACAAAAGTGAAAAATGTAAATTCAAATATTAAGAAAATTTATTTTTTCAAAATTGCTTAAGAGAAATTATTACGCAGAATTAATAATGAGAGTATAGGTGTTTAAAAAAAGATCAATTTTAGTACTTTTGCAAATAAAGTTTTATGGGACGCAGTTATATTTACCTTATGCTGGCAATTGTTTTTGAGATCATTGCCACAACATTTTTGAAAAAGTCTGAAGAGTTTTCAAAACTGATTCCTTCCTTAATTACTATAGTAGGATATGCTGCAGCTTTTTACTTTATGAGTCTAACCCTTAGACAGGTTCCTATAGGGGTTACTTATGCGATATGGTCTGGTGTAGGGATTGTGTGCATTACTTGTATCGGAGCGATAGCGTTCAAGCAAATACCTGACTGGCCAGCGATCATTGGGATTGCACTGATCGTAATTGGAGTGGTTGTGATTAATCTGTTTTCCAAAATGGGAACACATTAGTGAGTATTTTTGAAAGCACTCAAATTCATAGCTTTTTATAATATTTCTATTATAAATAATGATTTTATCTGTTCAATCAATTCGAGTCTTTTGACAAGACTTTCTTTGTGTAATCAGATTTCAAGAACTTTTGCAGTATAATCTTATTGTAGAATAACTGTAATTTTAATTTTTATATTTGAGGTTTCTATACCAGGATTTCAAGAATGGTCTGTATCATGATGAATAAACCAAGTTGATCCTGTACTTTAATAATATCCTGTGTGACTTGTTTTTGTTTCCAGTGTTCTGCTCTTTTTTCGTAAAGAAAGAATTTACCCAGTTTATATTTAAATTGTAAATATCCACGGAATTCAATTCCATTAAATATTCTGTGGGGAATGCTGGGTTTTTCTGCGAGAGATTGCTTAATACCATTGCTGAAAACAGTAGGCCCTGTAGTAGCATGAATATTATTAGGATAACGGTGTGTTTTGATATTATCCAGCATCAGTTCCAGTGTTTTCTTCAGGAAAGGGTGATTCTTATTAAAAATAAGGGCCCACTGCACATATAGTCCCTCATGTCTTTCCTTGCTGATTACCGCTTCATCATCTTCATTGATTAATTGACGCAGGGGCTTTGTAATAGCACTGTCTATGTCTAAATAAACGCCTCCTTTTTTATATAGGATAGCATATCTGAAAAAGTCTGCCTTTGCAGCACCAATAGTTAATTTGTTGTAATTTTCAATATACTCGGGAGGAAATTCATCCTCTATGAATTTCTGGATATCATTATCATCATAGAAAAAATAGTCGTATTCGGGATTTTTTCTCTTCATATTCCAGATATACCATTGGGTCAGCCAAGGAAGTTTTTTAGACTTAAAAGTTTGAAATATTTGTTTTGGAATGGGCATAATTACAGAGTTAGCAGGTTTAAACGATACACAATAATTCTTTTAACCACTATTCATTATAGTGGCAATCAGATATTAATTGCGAAACTTAAAGCTGTGTTCTGTGTTTGATTACGATTTTACTTTAAAGTTAGATCGTGGTCAAAAATATGAAAATTATTTCACTTGTATTTTCTCTGGAATAGCATAAACCGTTCCAGATTAAAACAGAATAGATATAAATAAACTTTGCGAAATAGAATTTATTAAAGAGTTCCATGTGGAAAACCATTAATATACAGAGCCGGTGCCTGATTATCATGGAGGGTCTGGAGATTGTTCAATGCAAAAAGGATCTTGCCTCTTCTATGAAATAATATATTTTACATGCTGATATTGAATTCTTCAATAGCCGTAAGTTATATTATATATAGAGAAGCTAAAATTTGGAATTAAGAAGCTGGCTTGTCAGGTTTTAAATTTGGATCTATAGTTTTAGTCGTTTATTTCTTCTTTCCTATGAATCGGATGACAGAACCTGTTCCGTTATGAAATAAACCTTCCTGAAGTTCTACCTCGGATTCTTTCAGTTTTATCACATCATAATTTGGAAAATCGGCTTTGATTTCTTCGATGGAGAACAATGACTCGATATCTTTCGGACCACCTATCTTTTCGTTTCTTGCAATATACTCAAGATGATTTTTGCTAAAGGCTTCAAAAATAACATATCCTCCTTTGCGAAGATATTGATCAAGCATCGTATGGATAGAAGATTTTATATCTGCAGGAAAATGGGCGTAAATGAGAGCAAGACAATCAAATTGATCCTTTTGAAAATTCAGTGTTTGAAGTTCACCAACATGATAATCAATCGTAATCTGTTTCTTTTCTGCTAATTGTAATGCTTTGCTTCTTCCTGCCGTACTGATGTCAAAAGCAGTGACTTCCCAACCTAGTTGAGCAGCGAAGACAGCATTGCGACCTTCTCCTTCTGCTGGAAAAAGAATCGATCCTACCGGAATCTTTTCCAATTGTTCTTTTAAATACTCGTTGGGTTCTGTACCATAAGCGAATTCATCATTACGGTATCTTTCATTCCATCGTTCTTTCCAGGCGTTGTCGGTTATCATATTGTCGTTGAGTTTTTATAGTGTAGTTTTTATTCCCGAATACCGAAATTTAATTTATTTCTGCAACGGTAATCAAAGATAGCAACATTTACTTTTCAGTAGCTGTTATATCTAGTAAAGTTTTTGATCTTTTTCACAATAAAAACTTCTTCTTTTTCCGAGACCGGTTTGTTTCTTTATTAATTTTTGTCCACATATCGGGCAGGTGTTTTTAGTATGCACAAGCCAGTGCTTTTTCAAAACAAATTCTCTTTTCCATTTCAGAAAATCAAAGCTGTAATTCCGGGCTTCGGAAATAAGTTCTTTTAATTTTTTAGGAGGTAAGTTTCCTACTAAGCTTTCAGGCTGAACGCCGATTCTGAAAAGAACTTCATTTTTAATAATATTTCCGACTCCTGAGAAAATGTCCTGATTCATGAGTGCATCACATACCATCATTTCAGGTTTTGATTTCAGCTTTTTTTCGGCCTTACGGGGATTCCATTCATCACTCATAATATCAGCTTCCCAATCAATGGTTTTTAAAAATGCAGGTTCCACAAGTTTTACGGAACAAGTATAAAAATAGAGGCTTCCAGTTTTGAAAAATAATGCTAAACGAAGACTGGTGTTGGGTTTTGTTTGCTCGTTAATGCTGTAAGAACCAAACATGAGAAGATGAATCCTAACGCTGAAAGTGTCGAAGACCAGATAAGTTTGCTTTCCAAAAGTTCGGACTTCGAGAAGTATTTTTCCAATGATAGGCTCTTTATCAAATTTGGCATTTCCCGATGCATCGGTAACTTTTTTACCTACAAATTCAATTAGATCTTCTTTCATGAGGAGTATAGACGGACCTTCTGGCATGGCGTTATTTTTCTATAAAAGTTCAAATAGTATTCCGTAAAAGTAAAATTTGAAGTAATTTTGAAAAATGATGAATTTAAACCAGATTTTTACTAATCAGCGTACAGGAAACAATCCCCATACTAAAGCTTCAAGAACTGATTTTCAGAGAGATTTCGACAGGATCATCTTCTCATCTGCTTTCAGAAGACTGCAGAATAAGACCCAGGTTTTTCCGCTTCCAGGGAGTGTTTTTGTACATAACAGGCTGACCCATTCACTGGAAGTTTCTTCAGTGGGCAGAAGTTTGGGAAGTATTATAGGTGAATTTATCTCTGAAACATATAAAAATGACCTTACCGAAGATTCCAGAAATTTTTATCTTCATAATTTAGGAAATGTAATTGCGGCAGCGTGCTTGTGTCATGACGTCGGGAATCCAGCTTTCGGACATTCAGGAGAAGATGCAATTGCAAGCTATTTTGAACGAAATCAAAGGGATCTTAAGCCTAAGTTTAATGAGAAAGAATGGGCAGACCTTGTCAATTTTGAAGGGAATGCCAATGCTATACGAGTACTGGCTCAACAGCAACAGGGAAAAGATGAAGGAGGGATTCAGCTGACATTTTCTACATTGGCAAGTATTGCAAAGTATCCATGTGAAGCCATTGCAAAAAAGAAAGGGGTTATTCATAGAAAAAAATTCGGTTTTTTTCAGAACGAAAAAGAGATCTTCCTGGAAATTGCAAAAGGGACCAATCTTATTCTTGAGAGTGAAGAACCTTATATCTTTAAAAGACATCCGTTTGTATGGTTGGTAGAAGCGGCAGACGATATCTGCTATAATATTATCGATATGGAAGATGCCCATAGATTGGGTATTGTTTCCACTTCAGACTGTGAAAATCTTTTCTTTGAACTGATAAAGTCCGAAAGTAATGATACAGACAGGGTGAAGAATAAATTAGCTTCGATCTCAAATGAAAATGAAAAGATTTCTTACCTGAGAGCAAAAGCGATCAATGCCCTGATCAATAAATCACTTGAGATTTACAAACATGAGTTCGAAACTATACTTCAGGGTAATCTGACAAACGGATTGTTGGATATTTATAAATCCGAGAATAAAGCTTTGCAGGATATCGAATCTTTCTCGATTGAAAAGATTTACAACCATAAAGCAGTTGTTGAAATTGAGAATGCAGGCTATAACGTGATGTATGAGCTTCTCGACCATTTTATCCCTTCTATTCTGAAGCCGGAGCATGAACGAAAGTCTTATGATAAAAAGGCATTGAAATTAATTCCTAAACAATTTGTTTACGAGGAAGGAACGGAATATCAGAAGGTCCTTGGTGTTATCGATTTTGTTTCAGGAATGACTGATAATTATGCTACGGATCTTTATAGAAAAATCAAAGGAATTGATATAGGAATGACCATGTAATTTTAATAGGATTAAAAATAACAAATCCGTATATTATACGACTAATCAATTAAAATTATAAAACTATGGCATATTTAGGCATTATTATTTTCATAGGGCTGGTGACGTTGTTTGCTTCCTTCTTTACTGTTAAACAGGAGACGGCAGCCATTGTGGAGCGTTTGGGGAAATTTCATTCCGTTCGACATGCTGGTTTGCAATTGAAAATACCTTATTTAGACAGGATATCTAAAAGAATGAATCTCAGGATTCAGCAGCTTGATGTAATGATCGATACGAAAACACTGGATAATGTTTTCGTAAAGATGAAAATATCCGTTCAGTTTCAGGTGATCAGATCACAAGTGGCAGATGCTTTTTACCGGTTGGAAAGCCCTCATGATCAAATCACATCTTATGTTTTTGACGTGGTAAGAGCTGAAGTTCCCAAGCTAAAATTGGATGATGTCTTCTTAAAGAAAGATGATATTGCTATTGCAGTGAAAGCAGAGCTTCAGGAAGCGATGCAAAGCTATGGATATGATATTATTAAAGCATTGGTTACAGATATTGATCCTGATGAGCAGGTAAAACATGCCATGAACAGAATTAATGCGGCAGAAAGAGAAAAAACAGCTGCGGAATATGAATCTGAGGCACAGAGAATAAGAATTGTTGCTGTAGCTAAAGCAGAAGCGGAGTCTAAAAAACTGCAAGGACAAGGGATTGCCGATCAAAGAAGAGAAATTGCAAAAGGTCTTGAAGAATCAGTAAGAATGTTGAATAATGTAGATATCAATTCACATGAAGCATCAGCATTAATTGTCGTGACACAGCACTATGATACTTTACATTCTGTTGGGGCAAGTAATAGAAGCAGTCTGGTGTTACTTCCTAACTCTCCAACGGCTGCAAGTGGAATGCTAAATGACCTTGTTGTTGCTATGACTACAGCTAATACGGTGGGCGAAACTACTAAAGGAAAGTATGCACCGCCGCCTAAAGATCATGAACACTAATTTTTGAGTGTATAGCGAATATATTATTCTGTTGGTATAATCAGCAAAACAACTAAAAAAAGCCTTCCGAATTCGGAAGGCTTTTTTTTATATTATTTCTTTGTTTTAGAAATTTGTTTGATCAGGGTGTATTTGATTGAAGATCCGTCAGCTGGCGGATTGGCAATTTTTTCTGTTTTTACCTGCAATACATATTCATAACCTGGTTCATAAGTAAATCCTTCAATGTTGCTATAGAAATTAGTCCAGTTTTCTGAAGCATTTTCTTTTACCTGAAGACATTTCATAGGCGCTACTCCTGTACAGTCAGCAGTCTGAGGTCCAACAATAAATGTTTTTTGATCTCCGGAAGTTGTTTTTGGAGTCGTTGTACATTGTGTTAATACCGCTAATGCTAAAACAGGAAAAGCTCCTTTTAGAATTGTTTTCATCTTTTTCATAAAATCTAATTTTAAAAACTTACCTGGCAATTAGTGTGCCGAAAATGATGAATAATAGTCGTTGTTCTACTCTTGTTTCTTGTGTATTTATTATTTAATTTGAATATATATTAATTATTTTAATCAAATATAACAACATGTAGAATTATAATATGTAAAATCAAATTCAAGTTGAAAATTACAAAATTCAAAAACCTGAATCGTGGGCGGGAGGCGTGGATGATCAGCAGCTTATTGAAAGAATAAAAGAGTCTGATTTTTCCAAAAAGTAAATTGATAAGGGACGCGATTATTGTTATTTTCTGCCAGCAATACGGAGAGTAATGAGTATGCTGAAATTCATTGTTCATTGCATTCTTTGGGCTCCGTCACTTCGAGTAGTGAAATTTCAAAAGATTGAGCTAAACCTGAAATCAGAGATTATAAGTGAAGATTATCCACGACGTTTGTCATCCCGTATGGATCTCAACTATCATTATAGATGGATCATTCAATCGTTTAGACTCTTTTAGAAACTAAAAGTTCGACGAGGTCAATGACAATCAGCGTGCTTTACTTTCATTCAAAAAGATGTACTTTATTATTCTTATCTCGTCACTTCGAGTAGCGAAATAAAATGGACCATATCGAGAAGTTGGTTTACTCTGGCTGGCTATGTTTAGATTCTTTCGGAATGAGATATTTTAGATAAAGGACTAAACAGGATCCTGACTATTTTGCTTGGTTACACTATTTCCGTTAAACTTCTGTTTTCCAATTAACAGCTCAAAAAATAATCTGAAGTCTGAAATTAAAGACCAAATTGGGTACTTAAAAGTAGCTGGTTTATTTCTCTCAATAACTGCATGGCTGAACCACGCAAAGCCATATCCGAAAATCGGAATATACCAAAGAAATCTTTCTTTTCCGGAGCTGATCACATAAGCAATCACTGCAAATACAAGCAACGTTCCCAGAAAATGGAAAATTCGGGTGCCGAGTTTACTGTGCTCGGTAAGGTAGAACTGATAAAATTCTCTATAGGTTTTTATTCTTTCAGACATGGTATATAGGTTTTAAGTTTCTAAAAACTAATGCAATAAGTTCGCCAAATTGGTGGGATTGGGAAATTGTTAAATCGTAAAATCACAGAATTGTGGAATCGCCTTCATGAGGGTTGCAAAATTGCTGAATGGTGAAATCGTCTTTGATATGTATAATCTTTAAAGGAGATTGTGAAACTGTAGAGTTTCTGAATAATTTTTTAATCGAGGCCCTGAGAGAATAGAAATGAATCCAATACAAATAAAAAGGCAAATTCGCTCAACTGCAAATTTGCCTTTTTTATATTATATATTTTTAGCGATTTTGCCTTTCAGCCTTTTCGCTTTTTCACACATTATCCTTTTGGAATTTCCTTACCAAGCTTACTATTTCTGTATCCATAGCAGAAATAGATCACTAAACCTATGGCAAACCAAAGTCCGAACCAGAACCAGTTTTCATGACTCATTCCTGTAAGAAGATATAGACATGAGGTTAATCCGATTAAAGGAATCAATGAGAAGTTTTTAATAAAGGTCAAGGCACAAAGCACCAGGTTGAAGATAATAAAAACAAAAATTGAAGCTCTGAATTCTCCTTCCTTAGGATCATTCCAATCCATTAAATTATGGAAAAATTCAGGCTGCCAGATATAAAATCCTACTAATCCACCAATGAAAATAAGAGGGAATATGATTTTCCCATTGATATAAGGAAGGTGAAATCTTCCTTTAATTTTTTCTTTGGCAGGAAGCATTAGAACTCCCGCACAAACCAATACGAAAGCGAAAATGGTTCCGATACTCGTGAAATCAAGAATAAATGATTTATCCGTAAATAAGATAGGAACTCCTACTGCAATACCTGTGACAATGGTAGCAAATGAAGGAGTTTTATATTTAGGGTGTACGGTTTTAAATTTTTCAGGCATTAATCCGTCCCGGCTCATAGCATACCAGATTCTTGGCTGTCCCATCTGAAATACCAGTAATACGGTAGTGATGGCTACTATGGCTACGAAAGAAACGACAAGCTCCATCCAGGCAACATTCGCATTGGACTTTTCAAATATGAATGAAAGAGGATCTCCGATACCATCAAATTTTCTGTAATCGACCATCCCTGTAAGTACCAATGTCAGAGCGATATAGATTACAGTACAAAGTACCAGGGAAATGATCATTCCTTTCGGGAGTGTTTTTTGTGGGTCTTTTGTTTCTTCAGACAATACACTTAAAGCATCAAAGCCAATGTAGGCAAAGAAAACCCCTGAAACTGCACTCATCACACCGGCAAAGCCATTAGGCATGAAAGAGGCTACTTGTGTTTCCGGATTTACAGGTGTCCAGTTTTCCGTATTTATATAAGAGAAACCTACCAAAATCACTAAAACAATGACAGCGAGCTTTAAGATAACGAGTGAATTATTAAAGTTTTTACTTTCTTTTACACCTACATAACAAAGCCATGTGATCAATCCATTGATGACCAATGCAGGAACATCGACAATGAATTTTAAGCTTCCTATTAAAGGAGCTGTTTTCCAGGCATTAAGCAATTCTTTATTTTCAGAACCATTAATGAAAGCTTTTTTAGCTTCTGTGTAACTGCATGTAAGGTAATCAGGAATATGCATTCCAAGCCTTTCTAAAAAGCTGGTGAAATAATCTGACCATGAAAAAGCAACGTAGATATTCCCAAAAGAATATTCCATAATTAATGCCCAGCCGATGATCCATGCAATTAATTCTCCGAAACTGGCATACGCATAAGTATAAGCAGAACCTGCTGTGGGAATTCTGCTGGCAAACTCAGCATAACAAAGTGCTGTAAAGCCACATGCAAAGCCACAAATCAAATATAGTAGAATCACTCCGGGGCCGCCTCTGAAAACCGCTTCACCTAAACTGCTGAAGCTTCCCGCCCCTATAATGGCTGCAATACCAAAAAAAACGATATCCCAAACACCCAAAACCCTTAAAAGGCTAGTAGATGTATCTGTCTCTGAATAGTTTTTCCTTCTGAAAAGTTGATTCATTCAATGTCTATATTTGAGTTTGAAAAAAAGCAAATGTAATGATTTTTTATTTTGGTGTTAATGATGGTAACAATATTTAGAAAAAAATGCTAAAGTTTAGGTAAATCAAATGTTTTTATTCTTTATAAACAGGTATTTCGACATAACTGTCATTATACCATTTTATTTCCAATGGCTCACCCGCATCTTTAATGGTCTCGTCACTTACATCTTTTCCTGTTCCGTAGTTGATCTGCCAGGAAGGACTTTTGTTGACACCGACTAATAGTACCAGTTTGCTTCCTTTTTCTATTTTTTTGCTCATCATTATTGAATTTTTTATCGGGATCTGTTCTGTTTTACCCGGTTTAAGAAGTTGGCGATGCTCGTTGTCTTTTGCATAACTCGCTCTTACGATATGGGTTGATAATAAAAAAGCTTTACCATCCGGTTTTATCTGGTATAAATAAGTATCGGTATCAATGTCTTTTTTGTTAATGGAAACATTGAAAAAACCGGATATATTTCCACTCATAATAAGATCTTTATCCAGTACCTCACTTTCAAAGTAAAGAGAGTTAGTTGTTTTTATACTGTCGTTTTTACTTACAGTATGATAGGTTTCCTTTTGATCACGGGTTTTAAAATCAACAGTTTGCAGGGTGAAACTTTTATTTTCAGGGGTCTTAAAAACAGAAGGTGTCTTTTCATTGTGATTCTGCAAATAAAATTTGAGTGTTGAAGTATGCATTTTTTCAAGATCAGAGACATGTTTCCATGTGTTGGTGTTCATGACCTGGAAGTTGATTTTGTCTTTTAAGAGATCTGGTTTTTTGCCATTTTTAAGGATATAGTCAAACCAGGAAAAAGCCAGATCATCAATACTTATTCTTGCTACAGGATCTATAGGATTACCATTGACAAAAGTAAAACCGAAGCTTTGTGCGCCTCCATGGTTGTAAGGTCCTATTACTAAATAATGGTTTGCATTTTTATTATACCGGTGGTGCGCTTTAAAATAGGATAATGCTCCAATCTGGTCATCATCGTAATATCCGGTGGTGGTTAATATGGGGATATTTATTTTAGCAAAATCCTGTTGGTAAGGAACCATTTTCTGCCAATATGCATCATACCCCGGATGATCGAGCCACCTTTGGAATATTGTATTGGGTTTGCCACTTATGGAGTCTAAAGCTCTGAAAGATTTGCCGCTTTTGTACCATGCAGTATTGATAGAATCCCATTTTGGAAAATTATTAAAATCTGCTTCATCTGTAAACTTGTTATTAGTGACGTAGTTAATCCATTGAAGCATATAGCTCATGAATATGTTGTTTTGGGCAGGATAATCTATTCCTATTCCCACAGCAACCTGAGGAACTATTGTTTTGAGTGCAGGGTGTAATTTTTTTACAGCCGCCCATTGGCTGAACCCCAGATAACTTCCACCAATCATTCCAACTTTACCATTGCTCCAGGGTTGTTTGCTAACCCAGTCAATGACCTCATAGATATCCTGAGATTCATGCTCAAAAGGATTGTTTACATCGTTACTGGTTCTTTTGCCACGGGTATTGACTACCGCACCTACATAATTATAAATGGCAACTCTTTTTCCAAAATAAGAATCTAGCGGTCCCGCATAGATATTATTGGTAAGAATAACAGGAAGAGGGGATTTATTTTCTTTTTTTCTGATAATGGTAATCGTTAACGTGTTTCCATTTTTAGTTTTAAAATCCTTGGTTTCAATAATGAATTTTTCCCGATCTTTTAATGCCAGCAACTGCATAACCTGAGGCTTAATGCGGGAGTAGGCTTTATAGTCCAGGTAACTTTTACATAAAGCTAAAGCAGACGGATAGTCTATACTATCAGTATCTTTCTGTTTGTCCAATGTTTTTTTCAAAACTTTCCTGAAGTTATGAACGTCTCCGTCAAAACTAATTTCCAATCTTGGAAGCATTTTGTCCGAGAGACTGTTGTATTTTTTGTCAAATGCCTTTTGCAGAGCATTGGGGAAAAGAATGTTTTCTGTTTTTTCAGTCAGCTTTGCTAAGCTGTATACCTCATATGCAATGAATTTGTATCCTGCCATATTATGCTCAGCAAACTGATTACGATAATCTGATAAAGTAATGATAGATTTCTTGTATTCTTTTGAAATGATTTCCAGACGGAAAAGATTATCAGAGAAATTAAGTGGATTTTGCTGTTTAAGCTTAAGTAAGGGTGGTTGAGTCATTAGCTTGGATGCAAGACCGGACATTTGTTGTTCAAGAACCAAAGAGTCTGTTACGGCAGTTATTGGAAAGTAAAATTTCTGGGCTTGCAGAAAATTTACAAATATTAATGCTAAAAGTATTCTAATTTTCATGTAATGGTATGTTTTTAGATGGTGTAGAATGAGGATAAAATCAAAATATTTTTTCTGATAATTTGTTATTATTATCGTTTTCACTTTATGATACGAAAATAATCAATTTTTATCATGAAATCGTGAAATGTGTTTAATTGAATGTTTTAGATTATTAAACCTTTTAAAACTTGCTTAAACAATAAGTTTTTAATATTTTCGTTAACTTATATAGACTAATTTTTTTATTCAAATAAAGAATGAAATCAAAAAAAATACTTTTAGCGGCTGCTGTGATCTATTTCGGAATCTCCGAAGCTCAACAGTCCCAATACTTTACCCAGAAAGAAAATTATAGATTCAATCTAGCTGAAAATCTTTATCAGACCAAAATATACAACGCCTCTCAATACGAATATGCCAGACAATATTTTTACAATCAAAATTTGTCCAGGTCCAGAAAAGAAGGGGCGCAGTTTTTTGATAATGTCATCGGAGTGATCCTGCAAAAGAATCATGCGGAAGAAGGTCTTACGGCTTTTATGAAAGAATATCCGAATTCTGCATATTTTGCTCAGGCTAACTTACCGCTGGCAGATTATTATCTGGCAAAAAAAGATTTTGATAAGGCATTGGAAACTTTGAAGAAAGTAAACCAATATCAGCTATCAAAGGCAGAAAATACACAGTATATTCTTAAACTGGGATATGCTAAATTCATGACCGGAGATTCTAAAGGAGCGATTGATGCCCTGGAAGAAGCTTATAAAACGGGCGATGAATCTCAAAGAGGAGATATTGCTTATATGCTGGGCCACTTATATTATTCGAACAGACAAAATGATAAAGCGTTTCAGTATTTTGATTCAGTAAAGGACCAGCCGAAATATTCGAAGCTGGTTCGTCCTTATTATGTTCAGATGTATTATAATGATAAGGATTATGATAAAGCAATTTCTGAAGGAAATCTGCTACTGAGTGAAAATATTTCAGATTCATATAAAGCGGAGGTTCATAAGATCATTGGTGAAAGTTATTTCATGAAGAATGATTACGCTTCGGCTTATCCACATCTGAAAGATTATCTGAGTGTTCAGCAGAACCCTTCTGAAAATGATCTTTATGAAATCGGATTTATAGCAGCACAGCTGAAAAAGTATGATGAAGCTGTTTCCTATTATAATCAGTTAATCAATAGTAATTCTGCATTAGCTCAGAATGCTTATTATCAGTTAGGTAATGCTTACCTGGCAGTTGATAAAAAGCAGGAAGCACTTTCGGCGTTCCGTTCGTCTTACCAAATGGACTATGATGCTAAAGTGAAGAAGCTGGCTCATGAGCAATACGCAAAACTAAGCTACGATATCGGTAATCCATTTGAGAGCCCGTCTGCAGTAATCCAAAGCTATATCAACGCGAATCAGAATGAAGCAAATGCTGCTGAGATGAGATCACTTTTAGTGAAATCATATCTGTATTCAGGAAACTATAAAGAAACTCTTAATGCAATTGACAGGCTGCAAAGCTCGTCTCCTGATATCGATAAAGTAGATCAGGAAGTTTCTTATTTATTAGGAACAGAAGAATTCAATAAAGGGAATTATGATGAGGCAGAAAAGTACTTTTTAAGAAGTCTGGCCTTTAATATCAATAAAGAATTCAACAGCAGAGCATTATACTGGCTTGCTCAGACTTATTATCAAAAAGGAAATTATCCATCTGCAATTGTACGTTATGAAAAACTATTGACTGCGACTTTCCCTGAAAAGCAGCAGTTACCTTACGATTTGGGATATGCCTATTTTAAATCTAAAAAGTTTGATCAGGCACAGAACTATTTCAAGCAATACCTGACCAATCCAAAACCTGAATTTAAAAATGATGCTGAGCTTCGTCTGGCAGATATTCATTATGCGAATAATGAGCTGAACGACGCGATTGCTATCTATGATAAAAATGAGGACTCAACGGATTATACTTTATATCAGAAAGCAATGGCTTTAGGATTTAAAGGTGATACTCAGGCGAAAATCAATAACCTGAAAACACTTTTATCCAAGTATCCGGGATCTGAATATTATGATGACTCGCAATATGAGATCGGAACAGCGTATGCTGCACAGGATGATTATGCTAATGCCAATGATTATTTCGCAAAAGTTATTAAAACATCTTCGGATAAAGATTTGATAGCTAATGCTTCTATCTACAGAGCTCAGAATTATATTGATCAGAATCAAAATGATAAGGCACTTTCTGAACTGAAATCTTTAGGAGAACAGTATAAGAATACGGCCTATGCTCAGAAAATAGTTCAGGCTGCCAAGCCTATCTTTACGAAAAATGGGGATGTTGCAGGATACGAAAGCTTCGCCAGAAATATTGGGGTGAATGTAGCTGCTTCTGAAATTGATGAAATCAACCTTTCTACCGGAAAACAGTACTTTACTAAGAAGGACTACAAAAACGCCATCTCTTACTATGAGAAATATTTGACCCAGAATCCGACAGGAGAAGGGCTTTATCAGGCGAAATACGAATTGGGAGAAAGTTATTACCAAACGAAAAATACGACAAAAGCATTATTGGTGCTTCAGGAAGTAGCCAACGTTCAGAATGATTACCAGGATGATGCACAAACCCGTTTATCTCAGATTTATGTAGCCCAGGGTAATACGGCAGAAGCTAAGAAATATCTGGAGAATATTAGAAATTCTTCTGACATCGGTATCAGAAACTACGCTAATGTAGAGCTGATGAAAATGTATGCTGAAGAAAAGAATTTCTCACAAGCTGAAAAATTGGCGGATGCAGTAATCGCAAACAATAAAAACTCTGCCGCAGTTATTGAAACTGCCAAAGTAATCAAGGCAAGAAGTTCTATGAATTCCGGAAAAGATAAGGATGCACAGGCAGCTTATGCTTCACTGGAAAAATCTTCGAATACCGAAGTAGCAGCAGAAGCTTTATATGCTAAAGCATTCTATCAGAACAAAGGAAAAGCTTTTAAATCTTCTAATGAAACCATATTTAAACTGGCGAATAATTATTCTTCAGAAGAATATTGGGGAGCAAAAGCGTTGGTACTGATGGCGAAAAACTATATCGGATTAAAAGATAATTATCAGGCAAGTTATACTTGTGATCAGATTATTGCCAATTACAAAGATTTCCCTGAGATTGTTGCCGAAGCAAAAGAGGTTAAAAAGCAGATTAAAAAGTAAAAATGTACTTCGTATTAACGAGTATTAAGATCATTAATACATTTTACGTGACTACATAAATACAATAATAAGTAATGAACAGAAGAATTCAAATATTATCCATATTATTTTTAGGGGCTTCGCAGATTGCGTTTTCCCAGATTAAAGAAGAAAAGCTGATTCTTAATAAAAAAAGAGAACCGGAAGTCAGAAAAATCGAAAAGAAAAAGACTTCCGTGGAAACTATTAAGAATTATCCGCCGGAAGAAAAGTCTCAGAATCCTGTACAATACAGGATTACGGATGTTCCTGCGGTTTCTGACTTCAAAACTTCTACGATTCAAGGGGAAGACGTTACTCCAAAATTTGACGGAACTGCACAGAATAACTATCTACAGTTTGGAATGGGGAACTATGGGAAAATTTTAGGAGACGCTAATATTTCCAAAACCCTTAATAACAAACTGGAAGTAGGAGCAGATGTACATTTCCTTTCAACATTAGGATTAAGAAGAGAATATGCGTGGGATTCTAAACAGAGTTCTGCAAGTATTGGAGCTTTCTTAAATTCTTATGGAGAAAAAGGGAAGTTTAACCTAAATGCTCAATATGGACTGGATAATAACAGGTATTACGGAATTTATGCTCTTGAACCGGCTGCTGATGTTGATTTAAAACAAAGAGTGAATCAGTTTAATGTAAACGGATACTATGACTTTTATTCTAATGAAATTTTGAACGATGTAAGAGTGAAGTCTTCATTTTTAAAGGATCGTTTTGATGCTCAGGAAAATCAGGCTTCCGTTTTGGTGAACTTATCAAAACATGCAGTCGATTTGTCCAAAAGCGGGATCGTTATGAATGCTGATTTAGGAGTAGGACTGGAAACTGTGAAAACTGATTTCGCGATCAGAGACAGAAACTCATCAAGCTTTTTCAATGCTACTTTAGATCCTAAAGTTACTTTCGCTAAAGGAGAGTCTTATTTAATGTTAGGTTCTTCATTTGCATTCCTGAATGGTAAAAATTCAAATGACCTGATGGCAGAACAGATGAAGAATAATAAAAGCTATTGGTTTCCAAAAGCTGAATTCCAGTTTGCAGCTGCAAAAGAATTTAAATTCTACGGTGGGGTAGATGGTGGTTTAAAGCTGAATACGTACAGTGATTTATTGCAGCAAAATCCGTTTATCCTTTCTGATCAGATGTTGAGACCAACGGAAACAAGATATCATTTCTATGCCGGTTTAAGAGGGGATATTGATGAAACAATCAAATATGACTTTTCTGCAGGTTTTGGAAAAATGAGAGATATCCTATTCTTCAAAGCCAATGATTTATTCAACAATGATTATACATTAAATCGTTCTGCCTACAATTTTGCCAATACATTCTCCGCTGTTTATGATGACGGAAACGTAAGTGATATCAAAGGTAGTGTTCAGTATTTTCCTTTAGCAAATCTGATTTTGGATGCTGAACTTCATTTCACAAAATACAATTTAAAGAATTACGATAATATTTATAACGTTCCATTGTTCAATGCAAGCATTGGTGCTAAGTACACTATGCTGGACAAAAAACTATTGTTAGGATTCAAAGGAATCTTTGCAAGTGACAGAACGACAAACTCTTACTCTATTGAAGGTGTTGCCAATCCGGCAATGATGTATCAGTCTACAGAGAATACCAATGATAAAGTTGGTGGTTATGCTGATTTAAATCTTTCCGCGGAGTATAAATTTCACAAAAATTTCAGTATTTTTGCAACCGGAAATAATCTTCTGAACTCCAACTACCAGACCTATAAAGGGTATAAAGTATTGGGTGCCCAGATTTTGGGTGGTGTGAAGATTAGTTTCTAATCATAGGTAATCAGTAATGATTAATGAGTAATATCTAAATTACTTATTACTTATCATTAATTACTCATGAATAAGGCTGCATAGTTTAATGGATAGAACTTCGGATTTCGGCTCCGACAGTGAGGGTTCGAATCCTTCTGCGGTCACTAAAAAACCCCTATTTATAGGGGTTTTTCTCATTTAAAAAAGTTATTATAATTAAATTGTTTATTTTAGCTCGATTGGATTGTTTTTTCTTTTAAGATTTGCTTTAGCAGCCTCTACACTTTCAGGAGCTATTTTTAAACCACTCATAGAAAGCTCATTAATAATGTTTTCATTAATGTTTTTAATGGCTTTTATATAATCTTCCTTAGATAGTTTCTTATGCTTTTCCAAATATTTTTTACTAAATATCACATTTTCTGGCAGGTTGCTTTTCTTTATACTGCTCAATTCATAAGTAAAGTTATTTTCAGAGTCTGAAATTTTAACTATTAATCCTGGTAATCCATTAAATTTATAAGGACCATCCTGAAAAGGAATCTCTTTAGTATACCAAGCTGTCCACTTTCTTCCGCCATATTCTGTTTCAGCTTTAAAACAAGAGTAAGTTCCAATTTTCTGTTTTTCATCAATCAATTTCCATTCAAATCTTGGACTTTCATTATAGCTAAAAAAGTATTTTAAAACATTATCATAGAAAGTAAGACTGTTTTTTTCCTTATTCTTAATTAAAACAGATTTGAAGCGAGTATTGGGAGTATTAGAAAAATTTAAATTTTGTAGGTTACTAAAAGTCTTAATAATTGAATCTCGTTTAATAAAGTTATCACTAACGAAATAGGATTTTCCATTTTCAACAAATAAAGTAAAGTTTTCCATTCTTGTATTAAGAACATTGGTTGAATCTGGGACATATTCCAGCCTATAACCAAAAGAATAGTTTTTTTGTTGTGAAAAAAGTAGTGAAGAAAGAAAAATTAATGTAAGAAAAAAAATATTTTTACTCATAATACCCATTTTTTAATAGTGTACAGAAAGGCATTGTGAAAATGCCTTCCATATTTCTATAATTATATAATTAACCACAGAATAGAGTGTCTCCATCCCACGCGTTGGTAAGCATTTCCTGAACGGTGTCACCACAAGCATATCCACTTACCCCACAACTATATGGTACAGGTACGCAACTAAATGCAACTGCTTTTTTATTTCTGTTTTTGTAACTGAATTGTCTTTTGCACTAATAACTCCTGCAACTGCGAAAGTTGCTAATAATAATAGTTTTTTCATTGTAAATTGTTTAAGATTAATATTTTAAGATTCGAATCTTTTACAATTATACAAAATGTTTTTATTCTCTATTATGGGAGTTAATTTTTACTAAAACTTTTTAATTATATATAATAATAGTAATTTAAAATAAAGACAGCATGAATTCAGTAAATTAAAACAATATATTTCACTATCGCTATGCAACAGTTTTTTTATGTTTTGATTGCGAAAAACTCCTTTTTTGAAAAAAATATCATTACTCTTTCATTATTTTCTGAGAGAAAGTAGTACCATCTGAGAACTGAATATTGAGCATGTATGCACCTTTGGGTACAAAAGAAATATTCACTTTGGATGATGAGGTTGTTAAAATGATTCTTCCGGATAGGTCTAAGACTGTTGCGGATTTTATTTTTTTAGCTGTCTTTATATTGAGTTCTCCTTTAGTTGGATTAGGATAGATGCCTGGGTGTTGGATTTCGGTTTCACTGATATTCAATTCAGCGGTATCGTAATATTTCGCAAAAATCCCATTGGATGTAGATAAACTGTATCCGATAATTATTTTTTTACTATCCGGAGTGAAGGAAAGGTCAGTATAATAATTAATGCCTCCTGCAGATATTCCGGGTGTACCTATGGTCATCCAGCTTGTTCCGTTAAATTTTTTTACAGTAGCTTTCCAGTTATTGGTACCGTCTGAGTAGGCCATATAGGGGCTCCCGTCAGGTGATATAGCCAGACAGGTATAAACGGCAGTGCCATCAGAAAATTGTGCAGGGCCTACTGTTTCCCAATTACTCCCATTAAATTTCATAACAGTAGCTTTCTCAGTGTCATAGAAATCTGAATAACCAATATAAGGAGTACCATTAGGAGCTATAACAAGACTAGTGTACGCAGCGCTCATATCTGTCGAAAACCCTTCCGTACCTACGGTAACCCAGTTGGCTCCATCAAACTTTTTCACCGTAGCTTTTCCGCCATTAACGATATCTCGGTACCCTGCGTAAAGTGTACCGTTTTGTGCCAGAGCAAGACTTACATATTGAGCATCTCCCGCAGAAATTCCCCCTGTACCCAAAGTTTCCCAGTTGTTACCATTAAACTTCATGATAGTAGCTTTGTTGCTATTATTAAGATCAGAATATCCTAAATAAGGTATATTACCGGGAGCTATTACTAAGCTTGTAAAGATGGCAGGCCCCGTTGAAAAACCAGGTGTACCTACTGTTTCCCAATTAGTACCATTAAATTTCATAACACTAGTTTTATTTCCGTGTGCATAATCCTGATAAGCTATATAAGGAGTGCTGTCCGGAGCTGTAGTCAGTTTTATCTGTAAAATAATACCATCGGAAAATCCTTCTACTCCCACCGTTTCCCAATTGATTCCATTAAATTTCTTTACTGTAGCTTTGCCATTGTTGCTATAATCACTATAACCAAAGTAGATGGTCCCATTGGGGGCAATACTAAGACTTGTAATATCAGAGGTTCCAAAAGAAGGTTGACTAAAATCATTGGGGCCAAGAGGCTGCCAACTGTTATTTTGTGCACATAAAAAAGAAAATAGGGAAAAGAAGAGCAGGACAAATACCTGCTTTTTAAAGAATAATTGTCGTTTCATTGTGGTTAAAAGTTTGCTTTAAATATACTTAAAATAGACATGTAAACATTAAAATGAAATATTTTACGTTTTTATTATTGGTATTTGTATAAAATTTAGATTTTTATTTTCATTAATATTATTTAGGTAGGGATGAACTATACCAATACAAGAATCAAGTAAATTTAACTTAGTATGTTGTTTAAGGAAATACATTTGCAAGGGATCAAATCCGGGAAAATTAGTCTAGCTTTTCGCAATTGGCAAAAGGCTTCTGTAAATAAAGGAAGTCTTTTACATACTTCTATAGGCTTGGTTGAAATCCGTGCTGTTGAAGCCATTAGTGAAAATGACATAACGGATAAAGATGCTCTGAATGCGGGTTTTACAGACAAAAAACAATTGCTGAAATCGCTTATATCCAGCAATAAGGGAACGCTTTTTAAAATAACAGTCAGTTATCATTCGCCAGATCCCCGAATTGATTTAAGAGAACAATCGGAACTATCAAAACAGGAATTTGAGGACCTGACAAGAAAACTGGAACGGTTGGATCAGTTTAGTAAATCGGGTCCCTGGACAAAATCTGTCTTATATGCCATAAATGAAAATCCTAATTTTCATGCAATTGGAATCGCAGATTTAACAGGATTTGAAAAAGAATGGCTAAAACTAAATATCCGAAAACTAAAGAATCTGGGTTTAACAATAAGCCTACAAATCGGGTATGAGCTCTCACCGTTAGGAAAAGAATATCTTAAAAAAGGATTGCCGTATAATTAAGGGCATGTAAATTTTATTTTAAAAAAATCCAATTTCGAGTTTCATTAAAAAATTCCTCTTACAGATATAAAAGGATCATTGGCAAATGTCAAGCGGATATTGAAGTTGCAACAAAGTCATCTGTAGTTTTAAATACTTTATTGACAACAATGGAGTTAAATAATAAAATATTGTGTTGCAGATTATTATATAATATTAATTGAGATTATAATTAGCAATTACTAAACTCAAAATAAAATGAACATATTCCTCCTCAGCTTCTTTTCTGTTGATTAGTTTGTTTTTGTATTCGTACGAATTCAATTTTTGGGTTAGTCTCTGATAAATTTCATAATCATCTCCCTTAATTTTCACTCTTATATTATCATCCTTTTTTTTAATGAGCTGATCATCTAAAGTTCTTACCTTAAATAAAACCTCACATAATTTTGGATTAAAATTCATCGATCCGGCATACCTCTCAACAATATTCACTTTAAAGAAATCAAATAAGATCGTATTAAAAACAATGTTAGAGTTACGCTCCTGCATATTAAGCGCAAGTTTATAGTTCATGAAAGTAAATTTTTGGCAAATATATACTTAATTGTGCTAAATAGAAGCCATTTTTTAATAGATTATTTCCAATAATTGTTATGTATTATATCACTAGCGGAAATAGAATATTGATTAATTTAGCTTTTATTCATTTTGATGTGAAATAAATATATTAAAATTAATTAAAGAGTGAAAGGTTTAAACGTAATCCTCCTGATAGACGTAATCCTCCTATTTTGAGATATCTGGTGATGTCGGTTTCATAGAGTTAATTTATTATCAGCTTATAAATGAGCGATATGTAAAATGGTAAAGAATATTTTCAGGCTTTTTATTTTTTTACTCATAGGCATTTCCGTAAATTTATTGTTTGTATAACAAATTCAAATTAATACAAACACAATGGAAAGATATAGTTACGGGATGGTCGGTCTTGGAGTAATGGGGAGAAATCTTCTTTATAATATTGCCGATAATGGTTTTTCGATCGCGGGATTTGACCTTGACGAACAGAAAATAAAAGAGCTGGAGGAAGAGGGTACCTCAGAGATGAAAATAAAAGGGATCGGTTCTATGGAAGATTTTGTATCTGCTTTGGAAACGCCCAGAAAAATTATTCTGATGGTTCCGGCAGGGAAGCCTGTAGATGCAGTACTAGAAAGCATCACTCCTTTTTTAAGCAAGGGAGATATCGTAATTGATGCTGGGAACTCGTATTTTCAAGATACGAATAGACGTATTGCTGATCTGGCATCGAAAGGTTTTCACTTTATGGGAATGGGAGTTTCAGGAGGTGAAAAAGGAGCCAGAACCGGACCTAGTATTATGCCGGGAGGAGATGTAGAAGCCTTCCATCTTCTGAAGCCAATGCTTGAAGCTATTTCTGCGAAAGTAGATAATGAACCTTGTACAGCTTATATGGGTAAAGGCTCTGCCGGAAATTATGTAAAGATGGTGCATAACGGGATTGAATATGCTATTATGCAGCTGATCAGTGAAGCTTATGATTTGCTAAAAAGAGGGGCTCATTTAAATAATGATCAGCTATATGAAGTTTTCAAAGAGTGGAATAGCGGTGAAATGAACTCTTTCCTGATTGAGATCACCAGAGATATCTTTCAACAGAAAGATCCGTTAACCGGAGGTTATCTTGTAGATCAGATTCTGGATAAAGCAGGAGCAAAGGGAACCGGTAAATGGACTTCTGAGCAGGCTATGGAAATTGGTGTTTCTATTCCGACTATTGATGTTGCTGTTACTTCAAGAATTTTATCAGCCTATAAAGACGAAAGAATTAAAGCTTCTCAGTTATATCCTGAGAAAGAGATAACCACTCCGGAAAATATTGATTTGTTTATCAGGGAAGTTGGAGATGCCTTATTCCTCGCTACACTAATCAGTTATGCGCAAGGTTTGGCTTTACTGGTAAAAGCATCTGAAGAATACAATTTTCAGATCCCGTTAAAAGATGTTGTGAAAATTTGGAGAGGAGGATGTATTATCCGTTCGGTTCTGTTAGAGAAGTTCTATACAGCTTACACCAAAGATCCTAATTTGTCTAATATTTTACTGGATAAGGATATCGCTGTAATTGTTAAGGAAAAAATTTCTTCATTACGAAAAACTGCAGCTTTTGCTTCTTTGAATGGTATTTCAGGTTTAGGCCTTCAAACTGCTTTAGGGTATTTTGATGCATATACAACAGAATCTCTACCGGTCAATTTAATCCAGGCACAGCGTGATTACTTTGGAGCACACACGTATCAGCGAACTGACAGAGAAGGTGTTTTTCATACTTCTTGGCAAACTACAAATCACTAAGACTCATAAAGATGAATGAAAATAAAATTTTGAAGCCCACTACGATCATTATCTTTGGTGCTACAGGAGACCTGGCAAAAAGAAAACTTTTTCCAGCGTTTTACAACCTATATATCGATGGCAGAATGCCCGAAAGTTTTAATATCGTTGCGTTAGGTAGGGCGGATAACAGTGATGAATACTTTAAAAATTATATTAAAGAAAATCTGGAAAATTTCTCCAGAAAAAAAGTAACCGCTAAAGACTGGGAAGGCTTTCAGTCCCATATCACATACTTTCAGCATCAGCTGGATCAGGAAAGTTCTTATGAAAAATTACATCAGAAATTAGAAGACTTTGATAAGGCTTACGGGCTTAGAGCTAATAGGCTATTTTATTTATCGATTGGTCCTAATTTCATTTCCACCATTTCCAACCATATCAAAAATACGTCATTAGCGACTGATCCTAAAAAAGACCGGATTATTATCGAAAAGCCTTTTGGTCATAATCTGCAATCTGCGATCGAGCTGAATCAACTTCTGTCACAAACATTTGAAGAAGAGCAGATCTATCGTATCGATCATTATCTTGGAAAGGAAACCGTGCAAAATATACTGGCATTTAGATTTGGAAATGCGATTTTCGAACCTTTATGGGATAATAAGCATATAGAATCGGTACAAATTACGGTTGCTGAAGAAGTTGGGGTTGAAACCAGAGGAGCTTTCTACGAGCAGACCGGAGCATTAAGAGATATGGTTCAGAACCACTTATTACAGATTCTCTGTATGATCGCTATGGAACCACCGGCTTCATTGGAATCGGGTCAGATTAGGGATCGTAAAGTTGATGTCCTAAAGGCTATTCGCAGAATTTCAGCAGACCAGGTGGATCACTATGCGGTAAGAGGTCAGTATGGGAAAGGGGTAGTGAATGGAGTTGAAGCCAAAGGTTATCGCCAGGAAGATGGAATTGCTGAGGATTCTAATACAGAAACATTTGCAGCAGTAAAATTCTACTTGGATAATGAAAGGTGGCAGGATGTACCTTTTTACGTACGTACCGGAAAAAAAATGGAAGAAAAACATTCTTACATTACCATTCAGTTTAAACCGCTTCCACACTCAACTTTTTCGGACAGCCCACATCTTTTATCAGCAAACAGGCTTGTAATTAATATTCAGCCATTGATGGATATCAGACTACAGTTTATGGCAAAAAGACCAGGGCTTTCATTAGTTCTGGAACCGGTAGAGATGATTTTTGATTTCTTTGCCTGTCATGAAGATACTCCCGAAGCCTATGAAACTTTGTTGCTAGATGCCCTTTTAGGAGATCTTACTTTATTTATGCGTTCCGACCAGGTAGAAGAAGCCTGGGATGTTGTAAAAACGATACAGGAAGCCTGGGAAACTAATAAAGATTCATCTTTTCCAAACTATAAAGCTGGAAGCTGGGGACCGGAGGGTAGTTTTGCACTGGTTGAAAGACAAGGACATAGCTGGTCGACAGATAAAACCATAGAAGATTGTAAACCCGTACAAATTTAAATAAAAGAAAAAATGAATATTACGGTATTTGATAATTTAGAGAAACTGTATAAAAAAGCAGCCGATACATTTGTTGACCTTTCAAAAAAAGCAATTGAGAAAAGAGAGCGTTTTGTCGTAGCTTTAAGTGGGGGATCTTCCCCTAAAGCCATTTTTGAATTGCTGGCCACTAATGAATATGCCGATAAAATCGAATGGAACAAAGTGTACTTTTTCTGGGTAGACGAACGATGGGTCCCTTTGGATGATGATAAAAGTAATGCACGAATGACATTCGAGACGCTTCTCGATAAAGTTCCTGTCAATAAGGATCACATCTTTCCTATGTATAAGGATGGAGTAACGCCTGAGAATTATGCTGCAGAATATGAACAAGAGATCAATAAAGTACTTGGAGATGCGGGTGTTTTTGATTTTATCCTTTTAGGAATGGGAGATGACGGTCACACGGCTTCTTTATTTCCGGGTGAAAGTGTATTGGATGAAAAAGAAAAATGGGTTTCTGCCTATTATCTGAAACCCCAGGAAATGTTCAGAATCACGTTGACGGCACCATTAATTAATAAAGCTGAAAATATACTAATTGTTGCCTTCGGTGAAGGAAAAAAACATGCATTAAATGAGGTGCTTAATGGAGAATATAACCCTAAATTATATCCATTACAGCTTATTGATAAAAAAGAAGGAGTTCAGTTTTTTACTGATGAAAAAGCACGGGGATAGACTTCGATTAAATTAGTATTGAGAGTAATTTCCAGATAAATAAACAGTACCATTATATTTCTAATGGTACTGTTTTATTTGATTGAAGAATCTGTTATGATGTCCTTTTTTTTAACTGTTAGAAAGAGGAGCATTTCAATAAGCCGTATATCTGTAATTTCATAGTTCATTTGGTTTCTGATATGGTCAAAATGAAAACATGATTCGGTAGCTATTATATTTTGGATTGTTTCTATATATTTCAGATAATTTGAGATTTTGTTTACCTGGTTATGATTATTGTTGGGAAAAAAATATCTGCAAACTTTTCGGTCCCAGATAGGATAAACCGAAGGATTGATAAAATGTAGAAGTTTAGAGGCGCCTACTAATGAATTATTTGTAAAAGAAGTTAAGCACTTAATCTCAATTTCAGTTAACAGAGTATCGCTTGTTTTGGCTTTATTAAATAAATTAAGGATCTCATCAATCTTTGTACAATCGACATTTTTTAAGATAGTTGGCATCCAGCCGTAGATCATAAAAGCTCCACAGATCAGGTCTTTGTCGCTAAGCCGATCTTTTAATTTAAAATAATTAATAAAATGGGGGTAAGACAGGAGGTAATTATTTTTCTTTTCCAGTTCTATAGTAAGACTTGATTGTCTGAGTTCTTCTAAATCAATTTTCATATTTAAATATAATAAAAAAGCAACTGCCAAAAACCTAAATTTAATATGGTTTGACTACAATTAAGCTTAGATTTGTCGTGCGCTGGGTTGTAGCGTGAAAATTTAACTAAGCATTATAAACCATGAAAAAAATTGTATCAGTTATAATAGGGTTGGCTATTTCTGTTGTTTCTGCACAAGGTGTAAAAAACAAAGATCATATTCCCAAAAAGGTAAGAAAACACTCAGTATATACTGCTACTGAGCTTGAGGCAGATCGTATCTTTAATAAACTGGTAAAGGTCAGAAGAAATTTGCATGAGAACCCTGAACTGGCAGGTCATGAAGAACATACGCAGGGACTACTTAAGCAATATTTACTTGATTTAGGCCTTGAGGTTCAGACGGACATTGATGGCTATGGCGTTATCGGTATTTTAAAAGGAGATAAAAAAGGAAAAAAGATAGCATGGCGATCGGATATGGACGCTCTACCTAATGATTTCCCCGGCGAAACAGCCTTTCTCTCGAAGACCAAAGGAATAGGGCATGGTTGTGGTCATGATCTCCATATGGCCATAGGCTTGGGAATCGCTGAGGTTTTAGCCAAAAATAAAGACCTGTTAAAGGGAACAGTTTATTTCATATTCCAGCCGGAAGAAGAAACCTTTGTCGGAGCAAAAGAAATGATTAATAACGGACTGCTTTCCAGGATTCACCCTGATCAAATATATGGACTCCATGTAAGCGCTTTGCCAGTCGGTCAAATTATGGTAAGACCCAACGAAATGTTTGCTTATCAGAAAAGAATAAGAATCCAGTTAAAAAATGAATTATCAAAAGAGGATATCAAAGACTTAACAAAGAAAATCCGGAATTCTTTAGTTCGTACAGCTAAAGGTAGTAAACCTTGGGAAATACAGCAAATGAGTAATCCTGAAATGGGACTGACCAATCCTAATACGATGTTTAAAGATTACCTCATTATGGATGAGGAATTTAATGCTTATTCTAAAAATAATCAGTTTTATTTGGAGGCCTATTTGTATGAGACTGATTCATCCAGGGTAAAAGATATTATTCCTAAAGTGAAGAAAGAGGTGGAAAACAGTGGATACAAAGATCAGTTGCTTTCCGTTTCATTTTCACAAGAAAATCCAACCGTTATCAACGATGAAAAGCTAACAAATAGTGCCATAAAAGCACTTGAGAGTGTATATGGAAAAAATGTTATTACTCCTGATTACGGGCAGGTTCCCTATTTCAATGATGACTTTGCCTATTTTCAGCAAAAGATACCTGGTGTTTACTTTTTTCTTGGTGGATCCAATATCGAAAAAGGAATGAACGCGATGAATCATACACCTAATTTTCGGGCAGATGAGGAAAGCATCAGAACAGGAGTTAAATATTTTTCTTCGTTAATTCTGGAACAACTCAATAACCATTGATTTTATTGATAAAAAGGAAATGAAAATCATAAAAAATACATTTATGATTACGATCATAAATCAAAATAAAAACTGTTTTTATATTTGACATGACAACCTAATAATAATTCATTACTTACTATCTTAAAGCTTCCCTTTGTTGGGAAGCTTTTACCTGAAACACTTTTAATATTATACAGCCCCTGGAGTCCTTCGCTTTTTGAGGGGCTCCTTTTTGTGAAGCCATTTTGTTTATCTATATAGGATTGAGCGTAAAAAATAATATTATATTTTTTTCAATGTATGAAGACAAAGTGTAAATTTGTGTGTTATCAATATAAATACTTAAAACCTTTCCCTAAAACCTTAAAACCAATTGAAAAAAACATTAAGTTTAATGGTTATTCTATTAACCTGTACTCAATTATATTCCCAGAATACTTATGTCTTTTTTGGTTCCTTTAACTGGGATAAATCAACCGAAGGAATTTATGTTTATAAGTTGGATACGCTCTCGGGAAAACTATCTAAAATAACATCTGTTAAAGGGGTTGTTAATCCTTCATTTCTGACCCTATCTCCCAACGGGAAATATCTTTTTGCTTGTACCGAAAGTAAAACCCCCAATGCCGGAAGTGTCAGTAGCTTCGAGTTCAAAAATGAAAAACTGACTTTTATAAATACACAAAAGAGTGGTGGGGAAAATCCGGTTTACGTCACGGTTCATCAAAATGGGAAATGGCTGATTAACGGAAACTATACGGAAGGAAGTGTTTCGGTGTATCCATTGTCTGAAGATGGTGCCATACAACCGGCTGTCCAAAACTTTCAATTTTCAGAAGGAAGTATCAATAAAGCCAGACAGGATCGTTCGCATATTCATTCAACCGTATTTTCACCCGATTTTAACTATGTCTTTTTGCCTGATCTTGGAGCAGACAAAATAAGAGCCTATCAATTCAACAATGGGGAAAAAGAGCCTTTGGAAATTACTGAACAACCTTATCAATCTGTTTTAGGAAGTGGTCCCAGACATTTTACTTTTCATCCTAATGGCCACTTTGCGTATTGTATTGAAGAATTATCCGGAACTGTGAGTGCCTATACCTATGAAAATGGAAAATTAGAAAGCATTCAGAGAATTAATACCCATACTGACCGGTACAAGAAAGGTTTTGAAAGTTCTGACGTCCACATTTCACCGGATGGTCATTTTTTGTATGCATCTAATCGAGGAAAAGAAAATAATATAGCCATTTTCTCTATTCTTAAAGACGGAAGGTTGAAAAATGTAGGCTACCAAAAAACTTTTGGAAAACAGCTGAGAGTATTTGATATGGATGAAACAGGAAAGTTTCTGATCGTTGCCAATGCCTTTAGTGGAGATGCTTTTGTTTTTAAACGTGATCCGAATACGGGATTATTGAAAAGAGTGGGAAGAAAGGTGAAAATAGAAGGAGTCTCTAGTGTAAAAATTAAGAAATATTAGCCTTGAAATAGAAGGAACAGATGATACTTAATTTTATCTTTAAACACTTGGCCAATTGATTTGCTTTTTATATTTTGTGAGATGTATCTTAAATACAATCAAGTGTGAACAAGCTATTCCTCCGCCTTTTGTTGTTGATATTCCCTTGTCTGTTAGAAGCACAAGGGCAGAAAGTTCAACGGCCTCCGAATATTATTTTTATTCTGGTAGATGATCTGGGATATGGTGATGTCGGTATTTTGAATCAGAATAAAAGAAAAAAAGAAGGGAAACCTTATTTAGTGACACCTTCTTTAGATAAAATGGCAGCCCAAGGTGCTGTGCTTAACCAATCTTATTCTAATGCTCCGGTATGTGCACCATCGAGAGCTTCATTACTAACGGGTCGTACACAAGGCCATGCTGAAGTAAGAAATAATCAGTTTGATAAGGCACTGGAAGATAATTATACGATGGCTAATACTTTGCAAAAAGCAGGCTATACTACAGTTGCGATTGGAAAATGGGGATTACAGGGACTAGATGATTCATGGCCTTCTCATCCGCTCAAAAGGGGATTCGACGATTATTTTGGATATATACGTCATGCTGATGGACATGAACATTATCCGAAAGAAGGAAAATATAGGGGAAGAAAAGAAGTGTATGACGGTTATACCAATATAACAGAAGATCTGGACAGATGTTATACAGGGGATTTGTGGACAGCTCGGGCAAAAAAATGGATAATCGAGCAAAGTCAGGCTCAAAAAAAGCAACCGTTTTTTATGTATTTAGCCTATGATACGCCTCATGCTATTCTTGAGGTACCCACACAAGCCTACCCAAAGGGCAACGGTTTGCATGGAGGTCTACAATGGGTAGGTCAAAAAGGACGAATGATCAATACTGCTTCCGGAGAGATTGATTCATGGTATGCTCCGGAATTTATAGGAGCGACTTACAGAGATAAGGATGGGAGTGAACAACCATGGACAGATGTAAATAAAAGATATGCTACAATAGTACAACGTTTGGATGCTCAAATAGGAGATATACTTCAATTGTTAGAAGATCTGGCTATTGATGATGAAACATTAGTGGTGTTCTCTTCGGACAATGGTCCCCCTCTGGAATCTTATCTAAAAGAACGTTATACCCCTGAATTTTTTGAAGGTTATGGTCCTTTTGATGGGATCAAAAGAGATTTGTGGGAAGGAGGGGAACGTATGCCGGTATTGGTACAATGGAAAGGTACCGTGAAACCGGGACAGCAAATCAATTTGCCTAATATGCTTTCCGATTGGCTTCCTACATTTTTGGATGTTGCCGGTTTACCCGCACCTCTACGAGTAGATGGAATATCGATTTCACCCACGCTTACCGGAAAGACTAAACAGGTAATAAAACCTATGGTGTATGCTGAGTATTTTGAAGAAGGGTATACACCGGACTATCCCGATTTTGAAGCCAAAAGGAGAAAGAGATTACGACGCGAAATGCAATTGGTCCGTATAGGAAACTATAGTGGTGTACGTTATGATATAAAGAATGCTCAGGATAATTTTGAAATCTACGATGTCGTCAATGATCCCAAACAAAAATATGATCTTGCAGCCACTCTACCTGGGATGCAACGACAAATGAAGGCCAGAGCTTTGCAGATGCGTCGTCCGGATTCAACATCGATTCGCCCGTATGATGATGCTTATGTACCGGGTATTAATGATCAGCCTTCAGTCAAAGGTGTACAATGGAGTAGTTATAAAGGTGGCTATCCTTGGCTTCCGAATACAAATAATCTTAAATCTGTAGATAACGGGAAACTAAAGATTCCTATTGTAACTGAAAATATAGGTAAAGGGAACGTAGTTTCTATAAAAGGCTATATCAACATACTGAAAAATGGAGTCTATACATTTTATATTAATGCTCCGGGAAAGGCCTTTTTAAGGATACATGATGCAGCATTGATTGATGCAGATTATCATTATGTTTCAGGGACTGATAAAAGTGGAAGTATTCGTCTGGAAGCAGGGTTACATCCTTTCACACTTACCTATAGAAAACCTCTTAATCACAAAGGCGATAAGCCTCTTGTTTTTGAGTGGCGCAGTGAGCATTTTGAGAGAAAGGCTTTTACTCCAAAAGATTTTTACTAAAAAGGTTTTTCAATATCTTGTACGCAGCGAAATCCCGTGTGTTCCAGACTGGTATCCGGTGTGTTTTTCATACGTCTGGCAGCACGATAACCACTGCAATAGCTGTCATTACACAGAAAACTACCGCCACGTAAAACCCGTTTGGCCGTATGGGGATCATCAGGGTCATAGCTCTTTTGAGGACCTTGTGGATTTTCTGTAGAAGAGGATTTGTAATAAGCTGCATCATACCAATCACTGTTCCACTCCCATACATTTCCCGCCATATCATATAAGCCATACCCATTGGCTGGATAAGATTTTACAGGTGCTGAGGTTAGAAATCCGTCTTTTTTTTCGTTATAATAAGGAAACTTTCCTTCCCAGCTATTGGCTTTAGATTTTCCCATATTGATAGGTTCATTTCCCCAAGGGTAGATATTGTCTTTTAAACCTCCCCGTGCGGCAAATTCCCATTCAGCCTCTGTCGGAAGTCTTTTTCCTGCCCATTGACAATATGCTTTAGCATCATACCAACTCACATGTACAACTGGATAGTTTTCTTTACCCTCAATATTACTGTGAGGTCCTTGCGGGTGCTTCCAGTCAGCTCCTTTTACCCAGGTCCACCACTGGCTATAATCATTGAGCTCTACAGCACCTGTAGTAGGTTTGAATACCAACGATGAGGCTACCATAACACTATCTGGAGGTTTTGGGGTTCCAGGAGGTAAGGATTGTTTTAGTTCTTCCCAGTCCGGCTTTTTTTCCGCTGTAGTTATATAGCCTGTAGCTGTTACAAACTTTTTAAATTCTGCATTGGTAACTTCAGCTTCATCAATCCAAAAAGGATCTAGAGTGACCTTATGCTTTGGATATTCATCATCAGATGCCTGATCGTTGTCTCCTCCCATAGAGAATGTTCCCCCCGGGATATATTTCATGCCGGAGGTCGTTGAATTTTCACTTATTTTAATTTGATTAGTAGCCTGTGATTCTGTAAAGCGCTGAGGAGTATTTGCACAATGTGATTTTTTCTCTGTCGTTTTAGTACAAGCTATTAAAAGTAGAGCGAATAGAATAGCATTGCATTTTTTGAATGGACTCATCTCTATCAATTAGATTTTTCTTTTATTGTATTCAATAAGACTTCCATTTGTTTTACTTTTTCAGGGTATTTTTCTGCAAGATTATTGTTTTCGCTTATATCATCTTTTAAATAAAATAATTGAGGCTGCAATAAGTTTCCTGTTTCGATATTGGTGAGGGAGGACCCTGTATTAGCAGGACCTTTATTAGGAGGTATCATTTTCCAATCCCCTAAAACTATAGCTAATGTACTGCCTTGTTCTACATAACTGTCCCTGCCTTTATCGGTTTTCCCTAATAATGTATTTAAATGATTCTCACTGTCAATAGCTTCGTTGGGAGGAATAGCGATATGAAACATTGAAGCAAACGATGCGAGTAAATCCATCTGGCTAACTAATGCTCCTGAAATACGTGGAGAGGTCTTTCCTTTCCAGCTGATGATAAAAGGAACTCTTGTCCCGGCTTCTAAGGTACTGTATTTACCACCACGCAGGTTTCCGGAAGGGGTATGTCCATTCAGCTCGGTAACAGCACCGTCTTCATAGCCGTCATCGAGGACAGGGCCATTATCGCTGGTGAAGATAATAATCGTATTATTCTCAATTCCTGAAACTTTCACTTTTTGCATAATTTCACCTACGAGCCAGTCCAATTGCAAAATGGCATCTCCACGGTATCCGAGACCACTTTTTCCTTTGAATTGAGTGGCAGGCATACGGGGAACATGAGGTTCTGTAGCGCCGAAATAAAGAAAGAAGGGTTCTTTTTTATGATCCTCAATAAATCTTTTTGCCTTTTCTAGAAAAGTAAAAGAAATCTCTTCGTCTACCCATCTTGCTTTTTTTCCACCGGTCATATAACCGATACGACCAATCCCATTTACGATCGTTTGATCGTGTCCATGATTGGGCGTGGATTTCATTTTTAATAATTCAGGGTGTTCTTTTCCGGTAGGTTCGTTACCAATTTTTTTTAAGTAGTCTACAGCAATGGGATCTATATCATCTAATCCGACAACGAGTTGATTTTCCATAAAAATAGTGGGAACACGATCAGCCGTAGCAGGAAAGATAAATGAGTAATCAAAACCTGTTTCATTAGGACCGGGCTTTATTGGGGAATTCCAGTTTTTTTCTACTGTGTTTCCTAATCCAAGATGCCATTTTCCGACAATACCCGTACTGTAGCCAGCCTGTTTAAAAACTTTTGGAAGAGTTATTTTATCCACAGGAATTATTAATGCGGCATCGCCTGCTAAAATTGAGGTACCTTTTTGTCGCCATGGATAACGTCCGGTCATTAATGCATAGCGGGAAGGAGTACAGGTTGCCGATGTGGAATGTCCATTAGTAAAGCGGATACCCTGCTTTGCCAGTGCATCAATATTAGGTGTTTTTATTTTGGTAGCTCCATAAGAACTAACGTCACCATATCCGATGTCGTCAGCATAAATGTAAATAACATTAGGTTTTTCCTGTGCGTACCAGAATACTGGCAATAAAAATAGGAAGAGAAGGCAATAAAACTTTTTCATTTCAACTTTGTGTTTTTTGGATAGAGTGCTTTTATTCCTTACTGTGAATTAATAAAAGTTTTAATTATAATTAACCTGAATTCACATTAACTAATATAAGAAAAAAGGAATAATAATCGTGAATACAGTGTATCCCTCTAAAAATGGGGTGAATGCTGTCTGTGGACTATTCAAAAAGTATTATGCAATCACTGAAATAGAAAGCTAAAAGAAACAATTTTTTTATTTACAATTCCTTCAGTAATTTTTCAGAATTCCAAATAGTTGCAAATTCATCATTGAGATTGGCCAGTGTAGTATAATGTATTATTTCTGCATCGTATTTTTCTCCATTGATTCCAATTCTGTCAAAAGCTGCCGTTGCATCAGAAATCACATACGTTTCATATCCATAATTTCCGGACATTCTTGTTGTGGTTGAAACACAGTGATTGGTAGTAATTCCTACAATGACAAGGGTGTTAATGTTTTGATTATCAATTCGATCTTTTAAATCGGTTCCAATAAAAGCGCTATTTACGTTTTTTGTGATGATGACCTCATGGTTTAATGGTAGAACATTTTCATTAAATTCAAATCCCGGATTAGATTCATGAAGCTTTGAATTGGGATTGTCGGAACTGTGTCTTATATGGAAAATAGGTAAACCTAACGCTCTCCATTTTTCTAATATGTTTCTACAAATTTGTTCAGCATTTTTGTTGTTACGATTGCCTCCCCAATAATTTTCTTCAAGAAATCCTTTTTGAACATCGATAAGGATCAGAGCCGGTTTTTTATCTCTCAATTTCATTAATATATGATTTTTAAGAATGTTTAATCAACTATCAAATATACATAAAATGATTCCTTAATTCTGATGAATTAAGAATAAAAAACACTGATTCAATAGAAGTGAAGTTTTTTATTTTTTAATTGATTATAGTGACGTAAAAAGGCCTTCCGAAGAAGACCTTGAAAAAAACACAAATGCGATTATAAATCACAAGATACTCAAATGTAATAAAAAATATATAACCTCGAATGAAGACAGAAATATATTTTTATGACCTTCCTGAATTTTAGAATGACAAGCATAATGATCAGGTTGGTATAGTGCTACCTATTAAAATCTGGATGAAATCTGTTGAGCTTTATATATAATGATCTGCTCGATAGCCAAACCTTCCAGAGAGCAATAAATCTCGCCGATTAAGCAGATCAGGTAGATTAGATTTGTTGCAAAATAATCAGAAGTCAAAACCGAAAAACGCTCAGCATATTGGTTTTGGAGAGAGCTGTAAATGAAAAATCCTCAACCGAGGTTGAGGACAAAACTAATAACCATGAAAACTCAAATTAAACATGAGTCTTTGTGTATGATAAACGGAGTAAATACAATAATATTTTGTACAGGTTTAGATAAAAATAAAAATGTGTATAAGTACTGCAATCTTGTCCTTTGAAATGAACAATATTGCAGTTGGATATTTTTATTGGTTGAATAAATATTTCGATTCTTTTTCAGTATTATAATCCTTCATCTTTTACCATAATGTGCACCTAAAGTATCATTTTTCTCCTCGTAGAGAAATTATGTGACCATTTTTAGACGCTTTATTCATCCTTTTATTGGAAAATGGCTATTTAATAAATTGATGGTTTTTATTGATAAAAAAGAATGCTTTGAACTTTTGATCTAATTTTATTCTATCAATTTGAGATTTACTAGAATTAATTACAAAAAAAGCCTTCCGAAGAAGGCCTAAAAAAACACAAATGCGATTATAAATCACAAGATTCTCAAATGTAATAAAAAAACTTTAAAGTTGAGTAATCCTTGAACTTTAATATAAATACTTTTTCCTCCCAAGGTGATATTTCCCTTTGTACAGGGCGTTTTCACACAAAATAAAAATTATTTTTTTACAAATAATGGTGAGATGATTATCGTTTATTAAATGATATTTAATACATATTGAAAATAAAAGAAAATTGATAAATAATAAAGATGAATCAGGTGAGTATAATCCTAAAATCTGCTATATTAGTTTAAATAAATTAAGACTGATAAAAAATACAATGAACAACGAGTTTCAACCTGATGCGATTATAATAGGATCCGGATTGGCAGGTCTTACAGCAGCCATGGAAATTACCAATGCCGGGAAAAAAGTATTGCTTTTAGATCAGGAGACCGAGCAAAATATCGGAGGACAAGCGTTCTGGTCATTTGGAGGGCTATTTCTAATCAACTCACCTCAACAGCGAAGACTGGGAATTAAAGATTCTTATGAACTGGCAAGACAGGATTGGATGGGTACGGCAGGTTTTGATAGGGAAGAGGATTACTGGCCTAAACAATGGGCAGAGGCTTATCTTAAATTCGCGGCAGAAGAAAAGTATGAATATATTTCTAAAATGGGAATCAAGCTGATGTTTATGGTAGGTTGGGCAGAGCGGGGTGATGGGTCTGCTGATGGTCATGGAAATTCAGTTCCTCGCTTGCATGTAAGTTGGGGAACCGGAACAGGCGTAATAAAACCATTTGTAGAAAAAGCCTATGAAGCTATGCAAAAAGGACTTCTTCAGATGAAATTCAGACATCGGGTAACCCGTTTGACAACAAATAATGGAAGGATTACAGGAATCGAAGGAGATATTCTCGAAAATGATCATAAAGAAAGGGGGGAAGCAACCAACAGAAATGTTATTTCGCAGTTCGGATATCAAGCAGACCATATTGTCATTGCTTCCGGAGGGATTGGCGCTAATCATGAGCTGGTCCGTAAAAACTGGCCGGAAAGGCTAGGGAAAGCACCAGAAAGTATGGTGTGTGGAGTACCTGCATATGTAGATGGGAAAATGGTCGGAATTGCCGAGCAGGCAGGAGCTCACATCATCAACAGAGACAGGATGTGGCATTATACGGAAGGTTTGCAGAATTGGAACCCTATCTGGCCGGATCATGGAATAAGAATATTACCCGGTCCGTCTTCACTTTGGTTTGATGCTAAAGGAAATCGGCTTCCGGCTCCTTTTCTTCCAGGCTTTG
This sequence comes from Chryseobacterium piperi, assembly GCF_002285635.2. Classification (NCBI taxonomy): domain Bacteria; kingdom Pseudomonadati; phylum Bacteroidota; class Flavobacteriia; order Flavobacteriales; family Weeksellaceae; genus Chryseobacterium; species Chryseobacterium piperi. The sequence goes on from NZ_CP023049.2 coordinate 529,575, forward strand.
ATACATTGGGTACGCTGAAATATATTCAGGATACGGGCTTTTCGTATTCCTGGTTTATCCTGACACAGAAAATTATCAAAAAAGAATTTGCACTTTCCGGATCTGAGCAAAATCCGGATATTACAAATAAAGATTATGTGCTTTTTCTGAAAAGAATTTTTGGTAAAAAAGCACCTGGACCGGTAGAAGCATTCAAGGAGCATGGGGAAGATTTTATTGTGTCTGATAACCTCAAAGATCTGGTTCAGAAAATGAATGTACTATCAGGAGATCATCTTTTGGATTATGATACGATAAAATCTCAGATCGAAGCCAGAGACCGTGAACTGGATAATTCGTTTTCGAAAGATACTCAGATCAACTATATTCGAAGTACCAGAAAATATATAGGTGATCAACTTGGACGTGTGGCATCTCCACATAAAATACTGGACCCTAAAAACGGACCATTGATAGCTGTGAAGCTTAATATTCTGACACGTAAAACATTGGGTGGAATAAAAACCAATTTGAATGGGCAGGTTTTAAAAGAAGACGGATCTATACTTGAAGGATTATATGCAGCTGGAGAAATTGCAGGTTTTGGGGGTGGAGGTATGCATGGTTATCGTGCTCTGGAAGGCACTTTCCTTGGTGGTTGTATATTTTCCGGAATGAAAGCCGGAAAGTACATTGGAGGGTTAGAAAGATAAATATAAGGAAAACATGAGTAAGTATTTTAATGATAAAACAGTGTGGATCACAGGAGCATCATCCGGGATAGGAGAGGCATTGGTTATGGAGCTGGCAGCGAAAACTACTGCTACGATTATCCTTTCATCAAGAAACGAAGGAAAGCTTGAGGAGATTGCCCAAAAAGCAGGTCTTGGTAAGGATCGTTATGCTGTACTGCCTTTAGATCTTTCGGATTATAAGAGGATGCCGGAAGTCACAGCAAAGGCAATGGAGAAGTTTGGGCATATTGATATTCTGATCAATAATGCGGGCTTGTCTCAGAGGTCTCTGGCTATGGACACGGATATCGAAGTAGATAAGCATTTAATGGATGTGGATTATATAGGGACAGTTGCTCTTACTAAAGCCGTAATTCCTTACATGATCAGAAATGGAGGTGGGCAGATTGTTGTGGTTTCCAGTCTTATGGGAATATTCGGAGGACCGATGCGAAGTGGATATGCCGGAGCCAAACACGCATTGCACGGATTTTTTGATTCTCTTCGGGTAGAACTCTATAAGGAGAACATTTTGATAACCATCATTTGTCCCGGGTTTATACAAACCAATATTTCAATCAATGCGGTTACAGGAGATGGCTCATTACAGGGAACAATGGATGATGCTACAAACAAAGGAATGCCTGTCGGTATTTTTGCAGAAAAAATGCTCAGGGCTATTGAAAAAAAGAAATATCAGGTTGCTATAGGAGGACGTGAAGTTCTGGGGGTATATCTCAAGCGATTTTTCCCTTCATGGCTGGCTAAGATTACCCGTAAGGCAAAAGTGGTTTAAAACTCAGATCAGCTATTTCTGTATTGGGAGGTGCTGATTCCTGTGTATTGCTAAGGGTTCTGGGAAGATGACTTCTTTCATTTTTTGAGTGAAACGCTTTTGCATCTTAAAAGCGCATTGTTTTAAATTCCTTCGTGCCTTTGCGATTAACTAACTTCAGTTGTTTTTGAGTTTTGTTAAACTTAAACCATACAAGGGATTGAAGTATATTGGTAAAAAACCTCTCAGTTTGAGAGGTTCCAACTTTTCAGGTTGTGAAACTAACTAAGTTTTTTTAGTGGAATAAAAACCTCCCGTATTAAACGAGAGGTTAATAAACTGTTGTGATTGTAATAACACAGGTTATTAGATTATAAAGATATAAAGATTTTGACTAATTATTTTATAATTTTTATAATCAGTAGTGATCTTTTTTGTAAGAGGCAGTATATATTTACTTCTATCAACCGAAATGATTCTTTTTCTGCCAATCAAAAAGATTTATTTTTTAGAAATAAATAAATCTTTTGCCCATTATTCATTCATTAATTTTTCTCTATTAATCCAATACTTCCCTTATTGTTAGTATGTAACAATTGGTTTATTGCTTATTTTTTTAGGGTGTATTATATATCTTTGTAATTAATTATTAAAAATTATATTTACAATGAATAAAAAAATGTATTTAGTTTGGGCACATCCTAAAAAAGATTCCTTAACTGCTCAGATTGTTGATTCAATAAAGAAGCATAGTATAGAAAAAGGGTTTGAAGTTACTGAGTTAGATTTGTATCGTTCTGGTTTCAATCCTGTTTTACAAGCAAATGAAACACCTGATTGGAGTAATGAAACTCAGAATTTTTCGCAGGAAATATACGATTTATTTAATGAGTTAAAGGGAAATGATACTTTAATTTTGGTTTCTCCAATTTGGTGGTTTTCTTTTCCAGCTATCTTAAAAGGCTATATAGACAGAATTTGGAATTATGGATTAGCTTACGGAGACGGAGTTAAGTTACCTGTCAATAATGTTAGATGGATAGCTTTAGCTGGTGGAGCAGAAAAAGTATATATAAAAAAAGGAAATGATGTATATGTTAAACATTACTTTAACAATGGTATTTCTTCCTTTTGTGGTATTGAAGATTCTGAAGTTGAAATCCTTTATAATACAATTGGCTTTGATGAGGAAATTGAAAGTGATGAACATTATAAAAAATTATTTAAACAGGCGAATTCGGTAATAGATAATCTGGATTTATCATAACAAATACGATAAACACAAATCATAAGTCAAGCCATAACTATTATTGCTATGGCTCTTTTTTATATTTATGCAATTGCTTCATTTTGTTTTTTAAACTAACCGTTTTCTAGCCTTGAAAATCTAATCTTAATAATGGCTCACTATAAGTTGTTTGTACTTTCTATAACAATTTTTTCTTCTGTTGATCCAATACTTACAATTTTGTTAGTATCTAACATTAGGTAGGAAAGCTTTTTTTAAAATGTTAAATTGCTTATTTTTGTATTGCAAATGTTATAAAAAATTATATTCACAATGAAGAAAAAAATGTATTTCGTTTGGGCAAACCCCAAAAAGGAGTCATTAACAGCAAAGATTGTTAACTCAATGAAAAAGCAAGGTCTGGAAAATGGGTATGAAGTGAGCGAGTTAGATTTGTACCGTTCTGGTTTCGAGGGATCTTTAGAAGTGATGGACCATCCTGTGTGGGATAGCAAAGAACAAAACTATTCTCAGAAAGTATATGATTTATTTGATGAGGTAAAAGGAAGTGATACGGTAGTTTTCGTTTTCCCAATCTGGTGGTATTCTTTTCCTGCTATTTTAAAAGGATATATTGATAGAGTCTGGAATTATGGTTTGGCTTATGGCAATGGAAGTAAGATACCTGTCGAGAAAGTCCGTTGGGTTGCTTTGGCCGGAGATACGGAACAGTCTTTTAAAAAAAGAGATAATGATAAGTATCTTGAACATTTCACAATAAACAGCATATCCTCTTATTGCGGGATTACTGATGCTAAACTTGAAATTATCTACGATACGCTTATTTTTGATAAGGAACCAGCGGGGTCAGAGGCTTATAAAACATTATTTAAGCGAGTGAATACAATCATTGATGACCTCGATAAATAAGTAATAAAAACAAACCACAGCTATGCATACGGGCTGTGGTTTGTTTTTTATTATAATAATTATTGATTCAAAATAACAGATTCAATTATTTTTCAGCTTCTGTTTTTAAATTTCTCAACCATACCTGCAGAGATTGCTCCAATACTGTCTGAAATTTTTTATGCAGTAAGGAAACGAGCCATCCTTCCATACTTTCTTCTACGATTAATTGGGTATATCCGTTTTTTTCCGGGACAAATGTCCAGTTGTGGATAGCAAACGCTCCGAAAGCAGGGCCAGACCATCCTATTTTGTAGGGTGGTATTGCTGTGTGTAAAGTAGAGTGGACCGTTAATCCCCCGCTTTTCCAGTCAAAACTATTTCCTTTTTTGAAAGGTTCTTTCATGATTGGGTCTTGAACGTCCTTATGCCATACAGACCAATGATTAACATCACTCATGATATGGTATAGTTTTTCAGGAGAAGCGTGAATGGTAATTTGCTGTCTGGTTTGTACCGGTACGTTTCGATTGATGTTTTCCGAGGTTTTATAAGAACTGGTGAGCTCAAGTATACCAACGGTAAAAAGTACTATAATAATAATGACGGTGATAATGCTTAAAAGGATCTTTTTCATAATGACAATAGTATTATTTTGTTCTCCAAAATTATGATATCCCGGCTCATTCAAATTGTAAGAAAACGAAAATAAGCTACATGATTATATGAATAATTTCTTCTTTCTAAAAATAGAAGTTAAGTATTTTTTCAAGTGAAAAAAAATGATTAATTTCCGCTGCAGAAAAAAGTCCGAAACCATTTGGTTTCGGACTAAAAAAAACAGTTTAAAACTATTAACACTAATAAACGACTATTTTAAAGTTGTAAAAATTGTAATCAATCTGAAATCGAAAATTCTTACGCCCTTTTCTTGGATTTAATTTTTTTCTCCATTTGTGTTTTTTATATAAAAAGAAATTGAATTTTGGGCTTTTTAACATTGAAGACAGTGATCAAAAATGTTTCTATCAAAATAGTCTGTTATTCCTTTTTGTTTGTGTTTTTTTAGGATATGATCATACGATCATGTTGTCAATAGATTATTTTATCTGATCTGTTTTTTTGTTATTCCTTTTATCTTGCATTATCTGTTTGGAACTTAATGTTTATCCTCCTGATTTTGTTTTATGATTTAATATTTTCGTACTGCAAAACTACCATGAAAAATTATACGAACAAATAGTGGGAGGTTTATTGTGAAGAGATGTGTTTATTTATGTATGTTTGTGTATGTGTAATTCTTTTATTGTGCTTGTTGTAAAAGAAAAATAAGGTTTTGTGTGCCAAAAAACTCATAAATACACAAAGTGGAAATAGGGTGAATCAGAGTAGTAAAAATCAAAATATATACCTTTAAAGTAATTCCCAATTTGTATATATTTGTTAAAATAATTAAAAGACAATGCATAACGACAAAATATTAAAAACATCTATATTCTTTATTGTTTTTTTTATTTTTTATCTGGATGTCAGAGCACAGAATTCTAGTAGAGAGATAGACAGTATAAGCCAATTATTGGAGAAAAACTACAGAAATGGGGATACCAATCCGGGGCATACTCTTAAAAATGCTACGATTCTTTATTATTTATCCCGGGAAAAAAAATTCTATCCGGGTCAGATTAATTCTATTTTTGAAGAAGTTAAACTCAGTCAGTTGAATGGTGATTTTGACTCGGCGCTTACAAAAATTAATGAAGGGATAGACTTAGCCAGATCTCAAAATGACTATAATATGGTCTGCCGTATTTTGCTTTTGTATCAAAAAGTACTTTTACAATTAGATCATTTAAGTACAGCAAAACATATTTTAGAGAGAGCTGAGAGTTATAATCACCTTGTGAAAAACAAAGAGGATAAACTAATCAACGGTATTTACATTACACTGGCAAAAGCAGATTTGTTGACGATTAACGAAAGTTTTGATGAAAACAGAGTAAAAGAAGTTATAAAATTAAAAAAACAAGCTTATTCAGAATGTTTGAAAATCAGTGATACCCATAAGTTTAAAAAAGCAACGGTGATCTATACCCTTGGTTCTTTGGCTGATTCTCTTGCTTGTTTCAACAAAATTGATGAAGCTAAATCGTACTTGGATATTATCGACCGGTTCCTGATCTCATTTCCAGATGATACCTTTATTATACAGAATCTAATCACAAAAGGAGTTGTTGAAAAAGCATTAGGAAACTATCCTACCGCTATTGGTTATTTTTCAAAGGCTATTGCAGATTCAGAACATGATCATAATCGGTCCAGACAAAATGAACTCTATTCAATGCTTGCTGATACGTATGACAAAATGAAAGATTTTGAAAAAGCGACTTCTTATTCAAAAAAATATATGCGTCTCGTAGATAGTGTTGATTTGGTAAAGAAAAAATCCGGAGATGTTAACTTTATTAATAAAATAAATCTCAAGGTCTCTGATAATAAAGAGACAAGGAATATAGGGATACTGAATGTAGCTGTAGGGGTAGGTCTTGTTATTCTTGCGGGACTTGCAATATTCTTTTATCGTAGAAAATCCAAGAATAAAAAAAATGAAGATGTTGCTGAATATAAAGTGAAAGATGAGATTCAGGATGATATTCGTCCCGAAAAATATGAACCGGAAATCAATATGAATGAAAATAATTCTCTAAATACAAAATCTGAGAATACGAAAGAATTAATCCTTTTGGCCAAAGAAGATATTAATGCTTTTTATATAGAATTCCAAAAAGTCTATCCTCACTTTTATACATCACTCAAAAATAAATATCCTGATCTCAATATTTCTGATATTAATTTCTGTTCGCTTGTGAAAATGAATTTTGGGATTAAGGAAATATCCCAGTATACCAATTCTACAATTCGGGCAGCTGAAGCCAGACGATATAGAATTAACAAGAAAATGGAATTGAAAAATCAGAATGAATTGTATATGGTGTTGTCATCGTTCAACTGATGCATAATTTTCATATAATGAAAATATAGCCTTAGCTTTAAAAGAGAGATTACTTCTTTTTTTGTTGGAGCCACGAATGCACGAATAGAAAAATTCGCGCATTCGTGGCTAAAAATGTATTGAATGAACCATTTAAGGTTTCCTATTATTAAGCTGGATCAGTCCTGAGCTTTCTCTCTTTTTAAAGTTTGATTCATTGTCATGATGATCCCTAAAAGAATAATGGCGATAATAAGATAGCGCCATGCTAAATCCTTTTGTTCGGCCACTGTTCCGCTTACTGAAATAATGAAGCTGGTGATAGAGGTAATAATATAGACCAGGCCTCCCATCAACCCACCTGCCGTACCTGCATTTTTAGGAAAATACAACATGCTGGTAGTAAAGAATGATGTAAATAAAATCCCAGAGCATATATGAATAAAAAAAGCAAAAGGGATCATAATAAACAGGCTTTGCGAAAAGTAACTTACCACTATTAAAGATACAATGAGCGTTAATTGTAAGATAATAGGCTGAAGAATGCGGGCTTTAAATCCTAAGGAAACTCTTTTCTTTCCTATAAATCCTCCAATCATCCAGGAAAATCCTAAAATCAAAGTACAGTATCCGATGACAACCGGAGTGAAATGAAAGGTATTCTCAATGATGAATGGACCTGTAATATTGAATAGCATAACGATAGAGTAGCTAAGTCCCAGAATGATAATCCCCAACATAAAAATCCTGTTTTTCAGCATCATGGTGTACAAACTTATATTTTCTGAAAAGTTCAGCTTCTTTTTTTCAGGCAGGCTTTCTCCACTGAAAAACCATTCAAACAGGAATATAGCTCCTGCATAGAAAGCCAGGAAATAAAAATTAGCATGCCAGTTAAATAACTTTTCCAGATAGCCGCCAAGAAAAGGAGCTAAAATAGGACCAAGGGACCATACGATGGTAAAATAACTCAAATAATGTTTTACTCTATCTGCATCGTAAATATCCACAAAAATAGCACGGGTAGCTACTACCAGAACAGACACGGCTATTCCCTGAAGGATACGGAGTAGACATATCAGTAAAATATTGTTGGTCATCGTGATTAAAATACTCGTCACTACCAGAAGGAGTAAGGCTGCCAATTTCGGACGATAACGTCCTATGCTATCCAGGATGCCTCCCACAAATAACTGTGAAATTCCATAACTCAACAGATAGGAAGTCAATGTAATCTGGATGTCTTTTTCTGATACCTGCATTCCTTTGGCCATTGAAGGAAATGAGGGCAAATAGATGTCGGTAACGAACCCTGAAAGAGGGATCGAGATAAAGGCCATAATGGTAATTAATCTGATGCGTTGTTCAGATGCTGCGCTCAACATAATTCATTCTTTTTTAACGATACAAAAATAGAACAAGAATCCGTATGATGTATTTTAAAAGACAAAGTAAAAATTACAAAATTCAAAGATTTAAAAAGTGTGTTTGAATTTAAGAGGGGAGGTGTTAGCATATTTTTTAAAGAAATTATTGAAATGAGAAGGCTGATCAAAGCCTAATGTATAACCGATTTCAGCAATATCCCAGTTTGTATATTTCAGAAGGTTTTTAGATTCTTCAAACATTCTTTCCTTAATAATTTGCGTTGTGGTAAGATTCGTTACAGATTTTACCGAAGAGTTCAGATGGTTAACATGTACATTGAGGTGCTCTGCAAAGTCGGATGCTGTTTTTAAAGCCAAAGGATATGCCGGGGAATCCAATGGAAACTGTTTATTGAGCAGTTCATCGAAAAGCCTGTAAAGACGTACGTTGGCAGAGAGCTCGTCCAGATCTACATCTTCTACCCGGTTTTCAAGAGCCAGATGTAAAACGGAGGCCAGATGGCTTTTTATGCTGCCACAGCGAAAAGGATAAGCCGAATTATTTAACTTATACATCTGTTCAAAATAGACGGTAACAAGCTGGGTCTGCTCTTCTGTCAGAAAAATAACAGGCATGCTCCATTCTTTGAAAAGGGATGTTTTTTTGAATAGTTTAAATTCTGAATTTCCATTAAAAAACTCCTGATTGAAAAGACAGAAATATCCTTCCTGTAAATCACCGTCACACTCCCATGAATAAGGAATATTGGGTGAAGGAAAAAACAGGGCCGGACGATCTATATATAACTTCTGCTGACCATACTGAAAAGTTCCTTTTCCTATAATGAAGCTGATTTTATAGTAATCACGACGATTGTATGGGCTTTTGAAACTGCAGTATCGGCGCATAGATATATTGAAATGCGATTTTCCGATTTCAAACTCATCAGAGTCAAACATCCTTAATTGGCTTTCCCTAATTCGTTTATAATAATCTCCGATAGTTTCTAGCTGATCACTCATGACATGAAAATTATAAAAATCAAAGATACGGAAAAGCTATTATTTTTCTATGTTAATTGTTTTTAGATTTTTTCCGCTGGTTAGGCTTTTTGTAAAATATGATTTTAGGCAAGAAGATCCAGTAGGTCAGTCTTGGTCAGTTTTTGTAATTTCGTTTCTTCTGTCCGGATTAAAATCTGGGCGAGTTTGCTCTTTTTCTTTTGAAGATTGATTATTTTTTCTTCGATGGTACCAGAACAAACCATTCGGACCGCAACAACATTTTTGGTCTGTCCGATTCTGTAGCTTCGGTCAATGGCTTGATTTTCGGCTGCCGGATTCCACCAAGGATCTACCAGATAGACATAATCAGCTTCTGTAAGATTAAGCCCTACACCACCGGCCTTTAAGCTGATGAGAAATACTCTTATATTTTCATCGGTTTGAAATTGTTGGACTTTTGTTCCCCGGTTTTTGGTTTGTCCTGTAAGATATTCGAAAGGGATATTTTTACGCTCGAGTTCAGTCTTGATGAGATCCAGCATGCCTACAAATTGAGAAAATACAAGAATTTTATGCTCTTTTGATTGAGTTTCAATTTGTTCGGTTAAAATTTCGATCTTCACGGAATGATCCCCGGAATGGCCTTCCTTTAATAATACCGGTGAATTACAAATCTGGCGAAGCTTGGTGAGTCCGGTTAAAACATGCATGCTGTTTTTTAATGTTTCATCGTCTGTGGAAGCAGAAATGAAATCACGTAGTTCACGTTCATAAGCATCATAGATCTTTCGTTGTTCTGCGTTCATTTCACAATAGATGACCATTTCTGTCTTTTCAGGAAGTTCCTTGGCTACCTGCTTTTTGGTTCTGCGTAGAATAAAAGGTTTTATTTTCTGCTGAAGTTCCAGCGTTCGTTTGGTATATTCAAATTTATCAATAGGGATTGCATAGGTATCCTTAAAATATTGTTTACTTCCCAATAATCCGGGACATGCAAATGAAAGCTGCCCGTACAGATCAAATGTGTTATTCTCAACAGGAGTTCCTGTTAATACAATTTTGTTTCGTGATTGCAGAAGACGGGCTACCTTATATTTTTCCGAATTGGGATTTTTTACTGTTTGTGATTCGTCAAGTAAAACGTAATTAAAACGAAAAGTCTTAAGAAAACGAATATCTGAAAGTAGCATTCCATAGCTGGTAAGCACGACTTCATAGGAAGACATGAGATCTATGTTTTTCTGCCGGTCTGGACCATAATGAAGCAATACCTTGATCGAAGGTGCAAATTTTGCAATTTCTTCCTGCCAGTTAAACAGTAGGGAAGTGGGAACGACGATCAGGTTGGTGGTATGCCCGTACTTTTCTCTTTGATATAGAAGAAAAGCAATAATTTGTATTGTTTTACCAAGTCCCATATCATCAGCGAGACATCCTCCGAAATTCAGGCTGTCCAGAAGTCCCAGCCAGTTCAGTCCTTCCTGCTGGTAATCTCTAAGCTCCGTTTTTAATTCGGCAGAGACAGAGATTTCAGGAGCTTTTTTAAGGGTTGAAAAACGATGGGAATATGAGCTGATTTCTGATTGCACTTCTTTGCTGAGTACCTCTTTTTCAAAAAGAGAAGAGATTTCCGTAAAATTAATTTTAGGAATTTTCAATAACTCTTCATCGATATCACCTGCCTGAAAGTATCGTGTGATTTTGTTGATCCATTCATCAGGAAGAATACCCTGTGTTCCATCATCCAGCTGAACAAATTTGGTCTTGTTACGAAGGGCACGATGTACCTGTTTTAGAGAGGCTTCCTTTTTTCCGAAACGGACACTGAGCTTGGCATTAAACCAATCGATTCCACTCGTCACCTGGATATTGATTTTTGCCCGATGAGGATTAAGTTTGTTATTCTTGAGCTCATTAAAGCCCAGGATGATAATACCTTCATGTCTCCAGGCTTCAAAAGCTTTTAAAAACCAGTCTGCATCAAGAAATTTATCTTTATGTAAATAGAAGTATTCGTGTGCTTCCAGTTGGTCTTTAAATTCCGGATGTTGCTGCATGACGACGGAAGTTAGGGCTGTTTCGGCATTATAATTTCGCTCTATTTTAAACAAGTTTCCATTCTGATCCGTATCATACAATTGTTTACGTGAATAGACGGCTACCTCTACAGGACCGTACTTCATTACCGGAGTAATGGAGATATAGTTGCCCTCCTGGTGGAGATAAATGATCTTTTCTATCCCTGAACTCTTCTCTTCAAGCTGTACAGGAGTAGCAGGATGGATATAACTGTAATTGATATGAATATACTGCTCCAGTGAAGATAAGGCGGTTTTTAAAAAATGGTCATATTTGGAACTGTGTATCAGAAGTATTTCATTATTGGATTTAAAAAACCTGATGACCCTGAGCATATCAGGATTGTCAATAAGGCTTAATGTATTTTGATGATATATAAAATGATCGTAGCGTAAAACAATATGTTTAAAGGCTAATGAAAGATCATTAAACAATAGCTCGCCTGTGATTTCATAAAACGGATCCTTTCTAAATACAGTTAATTGTATTTCCGGTTTCAGGATATTCAGAGTTACAGGAACCAGTGATTTTGAAGAAATAGTTTCAGAGAGATTCCGGTCATGGTAATATATATCGAGCTCCAAAGGATTCCGGGCAATTAATTTTAAAGCTTCCAGTTCTGCCGGACTTTGCTCTTCATGATATCTGTTTTGAAAACTGGTAATAGCCGTATAGAATTTAATCTCTGCAGGCTGATCAGCTTTCCAGATCAATTGCATAGGGTCAATCCTGGTTACTGGGTTTTTGACTTTGCCGGTCCGGGTAGTCTCAGCTTCCATGATGGAAAAATTCAGGTAGTTGTAATAACGATGCAAGCCTATAACGAGTAGTTGTCTTTTGCCGGTGTCCTGTGAGGCGAGTTCGGAAACAATAGATTGACGCTGAGGAAGAAGGTTTTGCCTAAAGGCTTCTTCATTGATAGGAAGCAGTTCTTTTATTTTGGGTTGGATATTCAATTGGCCATCCTGATAATTTAACTCGAAATAAGTGTCCAGATTAGATTCATTTTCTAATCCGAAATTTTTCGCAAAAGCTACCAATGATCTTTGCCGTAGAGCAGTATCAAAGAATAACCTGAAGTTTTTTTGTTCCAGGATAGAATAGATAATTTCAGCCTGATGTTCACATAATTTGGGAGACAAGGACTGGCATGAGCAGGAGGTAATGACGGAAGAGCCTATCTGATGAACAGTAACCTCCGGGAAGTCTATTACGGAACTTGTCTTGGTAAATATACCGGCATTACACTCCAGAGCAATGGGACTGATATCCCGAAAATCGGAGTTTTCTATAAAAGAAGCGGTCTGGGTATGTTTTAAAAGCTCATAAACAGAAAGCGTACTGATATTGGTATCCGGTAAAATATATTCTTTAGGGAGCTCCATTATGACTTACAAACCTGGTTTTGATTAAAAAACGAAGGTACATAAAAACTCATAAAAGAATAAAATGATTATTTAGAATAAGTAAAGGAAAGATATAGTGAATGTTTTGCTGTTATAACATATTATATAAAAACAAAGAATGGGAAAAAAATGATTTTGAGATATAAATTTTATTTTTTTTCATCCGGGTACATTTTATAGGTGATAAAACACCTTGTATTTTTGAATATTTCTAAAATTTTTTTTCGTCACAGTTAGGCTGGAATCACCATAAAACCTATATTTGCACCCTAAATTTTAAAATAAATGAAAGAACTAATTGAAAAAATCAACGCGGAATTTGAAGCATTCACAACTGAAGCTAACCAACAAGCAGAAAAAGGAAACAAAGCAGCGGGTACAAGAGCTCGTAAATCAGCTTTAGAACTTAGCAAATTGTTCAAAGACTTCAGAAAAGTTTCTGTTGAAGAATCAAAAAAATAAAAATAAGAGGCTGTCTCAAAAGGACAGTCTCTTTTTAGTATTTCATTGAAAAAAGATTTCGATATTTTGAATAAAAAAAATATCTTGGAAAAAAGAAGATATAAGTCAAAAAAGCAGTCTGTTTTAGGCTGCTTTTGACATTTTCTTTAGATTGTGGGCAATTGCGAGTATGCCGATTTCTACCTCGACTTTATTTTTTCCCCGAAGCATGAATCGTTTAAAATTTTTGTTGTGTTTGAGCTCTGCAAAAACAGGTTCAACATCATGGGATCTTTGTTTTCTGAGTTTGATGCCCTTGCTGGTATTAAGAAGTTTGAAAACCTTTTCTCTGATTTTTGCCAATTTAGGATTGTTTTGTGAAGTGGTTATTTGTCCCGATTTCTGATCTTTTCTGAAGTAATTATATTTAACATAAGCTTTTATTTTCTTAGATTTTAACAAGTTGTAATTTTCTTCTGAGCCATAACCAGCATCAGCAACAAGCTCTTTGGGAGCTTTATGATAGCTTTCTTCAAAACCCAGTAAATGAGTCGCTAATGTTTTGGTGTCTGTTGGGTTGGGATGAATTGAATAATGTAAAATGAATTGTCTATGGGTAGAAATTTGTAGATTGTAAGCGGGTTTTAGTTGTCCGTTTCGCATATGATCCTCCTTCATTCGCATAAAAGTAGCGTCTGTATCGGTTTTGGAATAGTAATTTCTATCTTCTAATAATTCTTGCTGTTTTTTATATTTCTCTAAATTATCTGCCCAGTTTTTCTTAGCATAATTCAGTTTCTGACGAACTTTTGAAGCTACTTTTTTATCTTTCAAAACTTCATTGATCTTTTCGATGGTTTGAGTTACTTTTTCAGAATCTACTTCTTTAAAATCAATACTTTCTGTATTTTCAAGCTCGTCTTTGGCAACTGTTTCTGCATAGTTCCAAAGCTCTTCTAATTGCTCTGCAATCCTTTCTTTGTGTTTTTTGACAGCTCTTCCCCAAACAAAAGTATAGCGATTGGCATTGGCTTCTATCTTGGTGCCATCTACAAAAGTGGTTTTCAGACTTACCAAACCTTCCTTTTCCAAAAGAAGAACAATTTGTGTGAAAATAGCTTTAATCTCACCTTTCAATCGTTCACTACGGAACCTGTTTAAGGTGTTATGATCGGGACGGCTCATTGCAGAGAGCCACATAAAATGGATGTTTTCTTTCAAGGCCTGCTCCATTTTGCGGCTTGAATAGATATTGCTTAAATAGCCATAAATCAAAACTTTCAAAAGCATTTTCGGGTGGTAGCAAGATGTTCCGCCAGGTTTGTAGGTTTTAATTAAGCTTTTGATATCCAAGCCATCAATAATGTTTGAAACAATTTTCACAGGATGTCGCTCATCAATCAACTCCGATAAATTGGGAGGAAAAAGCAGATTTTCTTTGGGGGTGTAATCTTTAAAGACTACTTTTGACGTACTTAACACAATGCAAATTAATCAATTTGCAACTATTAGGAAAGCGAAAGCTTTCCTTTTTGCATAAAAAAGGCTATCTCTTTTGAGACAGCCTCTTGTTTTTTTATAAAAGAGTATCAGGCAATTATGCTGGATATTCTTTTTGTTTTTCATATAAATCTATGATGTTTTTTTAATCCTGCTTTTAGATTATAATGTGTTTTTTAGCGTGGGTTAGTTTATTTTATTTAGTGATTCTAGTTATATAACGTAGATAATTCTTATTATTCTCTTTTAGTTTCCCCCGAATTCTATTATCTTTAGTCCAATCAATAGAATTATGAAGATAAAGACTTTTTTTGCAATGCCGGTTGTGGTATTGGCAGCACAGTTTTCATGGGCTCAGGGACCTGTGAAATCACAAGAACAACTCAATCCTGTTGTCGCCAATTTTGTTAATGAAGTGAATACCAATTCTCAATTGGAAAACATGGCATCCGAACTTCTTGATGGGGTCGGACCTCGATTGGTAGGGACTCCTGAAATGTTAGCCGCTAATGAATGGACTGCAAATACACTTCGTTCATGGGGAGTAGAAGCCAACCTTCAGCAGTTTGGAACCTGGAAAGGATGGCAAAGGGGAATTACGCATGTAGATATGGTTTATCCACGTGTAAAATCATTATCAGCAACACAGTTGGCCTGGAGTCCGGCCACTAAAAAAGCTATAGAAGCGGAAGTAGTTATTCTTCCAAAAGTTTCTTCCAAAGCTGAATTTGATCGATGGTTACCTTCCGTAAAAGGAAAAATCGTATTGATGGCCCAATATCAGAAAATTGGACGTTCTGATGAGCAGATCAAAGAGTTTGCAACCCCGGAGCTTTATGAAAAGTTAAAAGCTGAAAAAGAGCAGGCATCCAAAGATTTTCGTGATTATGTAAAGAATATAGGGTATGATAACAATACACTTCCTGAAGCTTTAGAAAAAGCAGGGGCGGCAGGAATTGCCATTTCCAATTGGACAGGCATTATGGGAGCTAACAGGATTTTTGGAGCTAAAACAAGTAAAATCCCCATGTTTGATATCGATGTAGAAGATTACGGTATGCTTTTCAGAATGGCTGAAAAAGGGAAGAAGCCTAAAATTAAAGTAGAAGCACAATCCAAAATACTTCCTGATACTAAAACATTCAATACCATAGGAATGATTAAAGGGAAAGAAAAGCCCAATGAATATGTGGTTCTTTCTGCACACCTTGATTCGTGGGATGGAGCTCAGGGAGCCACAGATAACGGAACGGGAGTTTTGACCATGCTCGAAACGATGAGAGTCCTTAAAAAATATTACCCCAATAACAAAAGAACCATTATTATCGGACTTTGGGGAAGTGAAGAGCAGGGCTTGAACGGCTCAAGAGGGTTTGTGGCAGATAATCCTGAAATTATGAAAGGAATTCAGGCGGTATTTAATCAGGATAATGGGACTGGTCGGGTGGTCAATATCAGTGGACAGGGGTTTGTGAAATCATATGATTATATTGGAAAATGGCTGAGTGCAGCTCCGAAAATGGTAAGAGATAACATCAAAACGGATTTTCCCGGTATGCCGGGTGGAGGTGGATCTGATCATGCTTCATTTGTTGCAGCCGGGATACCTGGATTTTCTTTAGGTTCATTGAATTGGGGATACTTTGGATACACATGGCATACTACAAAAGATACCTATGATAAAATTGTTTTCGATGAAGTGAAAAATAATGTTATTCTTACCGCTACATTAGCATATATGGCATCAGAAGATCCTGAGTTTACGAATAGGGAAAGAAGAGTAATGCCACAAGATGATAAAGGGGAAACCATAAAATGGCCTGAGGCAAAACAACCCAAAAGAAATTCTAAAGATTATAAGTAAAAATAAAAAACCGTCCCAGTAATGAGACGGTTTTTTATTTTGAAATACGATCAATTAGATTTTGATTTCCCTGGTATTTCAGAAGTTCTTTGATTTCTGGGATTTTATTCTCTTTTACGATATAAGTCTTACAGATTGTATTGTTCATGTGCATGCTGAAATTCATTCGTGTACCTGTTCGTCTTCCCATTGCAATAGTTCTAGTGGTATATTCTGAAAAAACAGGAGAGAAGTTGGCAAGACATAAAACATTTCTTTGTAATGATTTTAAAAAGCGAGGGTAATTTCCATAATCGTCGAGGACTTTAATTTTGAATATCTTTTTCCCTAAAGTCGTTCCCCGATAGAACTCGGTAATTGTTCCTAAAATCAAAACGCACGGAATAGAAAGTACAATGCTTATAAAAACCATTTTATGAAATAGAAAATAAAAGAGTAAACAGAAGGGGAGCATATCTATCCATTTTGCAAAAAGCCTTTCTGTCTCATTTCCTTTGTAAGTAGGATTATAAGGAAGATAATATTCATAAGCATGATATATTCTATAGCCCAACTCATCAAAATATGGAGTAGGTCTGTTAATGATTTTTCTTTCCTTAATTTCTGATATTTTCAAATCAATTTTTTACAAGATCATACTAAGTTGAATTCTTTTTCTTACCTCGTCCACTTCTGTCACTTTTACCTGAACATGCTGATGTAATTTCACCACCTCATTTACATCGGAGACAAAGCCATCTTTTAGCTGTGAGATATGTACTAATCCGCTTTCCTTAATTCCGAGATCAACGAAACATCCGAATGCTGTAATATTATTGACAATTCCTGGGAGAATCATACCTACTCTCAGATCTTTTACACTTTTTACTTTAGGATCAAATTCAAAAACTTTAGCAGCTTTTCTAGGATCCAATCCTGGCTTCTCAAGTTCCTTTAAAATATCCCTGATCCCCAGAATACCAATTTCGTCTGTTATATATTTCTCAGGTTGAATTAAAGCGATTTTTTCTTTATTAGCAATTAACTCATTGGATTTAATTCCTAAGTCTTTTGCCATTTTCTCTACAATGCCGTAAGCTTCCGGATGTACAGCAGAATTGTCCAATGAATTTTTTCCATTAGTAATTCTTATAAATGCTGCTGCCTGCTGAAAAGCTTTTTCACCTAATCTAGGTACTTTTTTCAATTGTTTTCGGTCTTCAAAAGCTCCATTTTCAGCACGGTAATTAACAATGTTTTCTGCCATCTTCTCACCAATTCCTGAAACATAGCTCAGGAGTGATTTGCTGGCTGTATTAAGATTGATTCCTACTGAGTTGACACACTTCATAACGGTCGAATCCAATTCATTTTTTAGCTGGGTCTGGTCTACATCATGCTGATACTGTCCGACACCAATAGATTTAGCGTCAATTTTAACCAATTCTGCCAATGGATCTGCTAATCTTCTTCCAATGGAAACAGCTCCTCGAACTGTGACATCATAACTCGGAAATTCTTCTCTTGCAATTTTGCTTGCAGAATAGACGGAAGCACCTGCTTCGGAAACCACGAAAACCTGTAAAGGCTTGTCAAAAGCAATTTTTTTGATGAAGAATTCCGTTTCACGGCTCGCTGTTCCATTTCCGATAGAAATTGCTTCAATATTGTAAGCATTAACCATAGAACGGATTTTTTTCATCGCCATTCCTGTTTCGTTTTGCGGAGCATGAGGGTAGATGGTTTCGTTATGGAGCAGATCTCCTTTTTCATCTAAGCATACAATTTTACATCCGCTTTTATATCCGGGATCGATGGCTAAAATTCTTTTTTCACCCAATGGCGGAGCCAGTAATAGCTGGCTTAAATTTTCAGAGAAAATTTCAATTGCCTTTTTATCTGCTTTTTCTTTAGCTTCCTGTAATGTTTCGTTAGAAATGGCAGGCTCCAGTAATCTTTTGTAACTATCCTTTATAGCTAACGCGATTTGCTCAGAACTGTCATTATTGGATTTGATTACAGCATTTTCTATAAACTCTACAGCTTCTCCTTTGTCAATATCTACGCTAACTTTTACAAAACCTTCAGCTTCTGCTCTTAACATGGCTAAAAGCCTGTGAGAAGGTGTTCTGTTGAGACTTTCATCCCATTCAAAATACTGGGAGTACTTTTGAGCTCCTTCTTCCTCTTTTTTGGCTTTTACAACTTTAGAAGAAATGACAGCCTTACGCTGAAATAGTCGACGAAGGTTTTTACGGACATACATATTTTCATTAATCCATTCGGCCATAATATCCCGGGCACCCTGAAGCGCTTCGTCTTCAGAAGAAACCTGATCATTTACATATTTTGAAGCAAGAAAGGATAGGTCATTGCTTTTCTGACTCATAATGATTTTTGCCAGTGGTTCCAATCCTTTTTCTTTTGCAGCATCTGCCTTGGTCTTTTTACGCTTTTTAAAGGGTAAATATAAATCTTCAAGCTCCTGCAGATCGAAACTTTCTTCGATCCTATGCTTTAGCTCAGGTGTTAAAGCATTTTGTTCTTCAATTGATTTTAGAATAGTTTCCTTTCTTTTTACTATTTCATCAAACTGCTTACTGATTTTGGCAATCTGCTCGATTTGTATTTCGTCCAGGTTTCCGGTGAAATCTTTCCGATAGCGGGATATAAAAGGAATGGTACAATCTTCAGATAATAATTGAAGGGTATTATTGATGCTCTTTTCAGAAATATTGAGCTGCTTCTGTATAAATTCTACGGTCGTCATTGTTCTGTTTTCGGAGAGCTAAAATAAGGTTTTTAAAAAGAAAAAAGGCGAGTTGCCCCGCCTTAAATGTTTTCACAACTTCACTGATATAATCTTCATAACAAGTTATGCTGTAAATAATCATTAAGATATTAAAATTTGAAAGCAGCTCATAAGCACGAATAATCTGCTAAAATTTTCCAAACAAATGTAGTACGACAGAACTTGGCGCAATAAAAAAGCCTTCCAAAAGAAGGCTATATAAATAAGTATGGTAATATTATTTATTGTTTTGTGAATATTAGATTTTGTGATTCAGGAATATAAACCGTTAAATCTGGATTACCCGGACATCTTGCTTTATCAATTACTCTACTATTAGGGCGGTAGTCCCAAGACAACTGAGTAGAATTAATTTTTTTTAAATTAACTTTCCCCCAGCCTACACCACAATTGGTGCCATAATAGCTTAAAACGACCTGATTAAATTGAGGTTTAGTACCTATACTGTATAAACTATTAATTTCTGTATTATTATTTCTGGTATCCTGAAGAATAGTTCCTGAATTATTCTTAATCAAATACTTTACTATTAAAGCATCCATATAATAATTTACTTTAGAGCTTTTTTCTAATTTTTTTTCTTTTTTAGTAATGTATAAAGTAATTTGATTTCCTTCAAAATTAGCAGTATACGTTCCTATATAAGGGTTTAATTCATTATTTAAATCTTTAAGATAGGCATTATTAGGTAAATCCATACTAAAAGAATTTAAAGGAAGAATTTGTTGTGCTTTACAAGATGTAAAAGTGATAATTAAGCTTAGTATTAAGGTTATATTTTTCACAATTTATTTTCAATAGTTAGATGTCTATTTTAGACATTCTTTTTATTATTTATTATTGTTTAGTAAATATGAGGTTTTGTGATTCAGGAATATAAACCGTTAAATCTGGATTACCCGGACATCTTGCTTTATCAATTACTCTACTATTAGGACGGTACTCCCACGAGAGCTGGGTAGAATTAATCTTTTTTAAATTGATTTTTCCCCAGCCTACACCACAGTTGGTACCAGAATAACTTAAAGAGACAATATTTCTAATAGAATTTGTGTTCATACTATATATAGTATTTATCTGAGAACTATTGTTTTTTGTATCTTGAAGAGTTATTCCTGCAGAATTCTTTATAATAAATTTTACATTTAAAATATCTTTATAATAATTTTTATTTAAATTCTTTGTAGGCTTTTTTTCCTCTTTAGTAATATAAAGCGTAATTTGATTTCCTTCAAAATTAGCTTTATAAGTTCCTATATAAGGGTTTAATTCATTATTTAAATCTTTTACATATGCATTCTGTGTAATATTATCCATGAAAGTATTCAAAGGAAGTACTTGTTGCGCTTTACAAGAAATAAAAGTGATGATTAAGCTTAGTATTAAGGTTATATTTTTCATAATATTATTTATATTTTAATTAAGGACAAGGAGTCGGGGTTGTAGGATTTCCTTGCGCATCATAGTTAATAGTATTTACATTATTATTAGGATCTACTTTTTGAAGTTTTACTTTTCCATCCAATCCCATATTTTTTAAAGTATCAGAGAATAGTTTTTCCAACCCTTTATTATTTAATGTAGCTCCACTATCGTTAGTATATTCAGATAATTTTAAAAGTTCAGACTCTCTAGTGTTATAATCATTTTCAAATACATTAATTTGCTCTTGCGAGAAGTTTTTAATCGCATCGTCGTATGAACCATTGAACCAACCAACGTACTGTCCTCCATCAGGTCCTACCATTCCCAGAAAAGCGTTTTGAACATTAGTTCCCTGGTTTCCTTGTCCCCTGGCAAAAGCTAAAAGTAAATCAATATCTGAAGGAGAGAGTATTTTAATTCCTAATTTTGTATGATTATGAAAGGCTCCCTGATACCCTGATTTATCTCCTAAATCAACACTATGCTTTCCTCCATCTAACATTTCTGATGTTGAGCCATCGGCTTTTACTTTGAATCCTTTTTCGCCTTCTCCAGTTTGCGCTTGGCTTTTCAGGTCTTTAACTTTGTTTTTTACTTGCTCACTGTTTTGTACTTTCTTTCCTTTTGTACAGGGGTCTGTATTAGGAGTGTCGGGAGTATTACCTCCTCCAGAGCTCCCACCGCTTCCACCGCTTGAGCCTCCATTGTTATTACACTGTCCATACATTGAACATGCATCAGGTCCTACAACATCTATGCCTTCTGAAGGTTTGGAGGGACCGGTAATTACAACTTCTTCAATATCATGGTATCCTCCACTTTTAGAAAGCATCTTGTCATTAGAAGGATTAAATACTTTTTCAAATGATGAAAATATATTATTATACTGAGAAGTTTCATTTTTTAGTTTGTATAATGCTAAAAGAGTGTTTTCTTTATTAATCTTTGAATAATAAATATCAATAACTTTTTGTTCTTTCATTAGTGGAAAATACATATAGATATTGCCTTCTTTATCTTCTATTACTTGAGAATGTACTTTAAAGTTAACGTAAGATTCAGAATCTGAAACCTTTGTATTCAATCCTGTATGGTTAGTATTATTTATTACATCATAAGAATTAAAGGCTTTTGAAAAGTCCAAAGCATAATATTTGCTTAAGGAGAAATTCTTTTCAGTACTTTTATTCTGCATATAACTTGCTTTATTGAAAAGACTAAACGTCTTTTGTTCGTTTTTGCTTTCCGAAGCAAAGTCTTCTTGCCTACAAGAAATAATTCCTATTACAAGAAATAAAAAGTAAATAATTTTTTTCAAATTGTAATTCATGTTTTTAAAATTAAAGGTGTAAATATATATAATTAACTCAAAGCTCTGGGATTTTTTTTATAAAAAGCCCCTACAGAAAGGAGTTTGGTCAATAAAAAAACTTTATAAAAAGGTTATATAATATAGAATAAAATGCTCACCCCTTATTTCTTGATGTATGTTAAGGTCATAAGCAATAAGGTTTTTCTACTTTTGGGATCTCGAGATTACAAAAAATAAAGTATTATTTTTTTTGATTTGAAAATCAACTTTAAACATTTTAAAATATGAAAAAAATTAGTGTTATCGCGTTAGTAGCTGTAGGATTGTTAGTAGCATCTTGTAATAAAGAAAAAACGGCAGAAACAGCTGTTTCCGGTCAGGAGCAGACTGTAGCAGAGAGCATTGGAGAAGTATTGTCTATAGATACAGTAGCTTCAGTTGTTAACTGGAAGGCTTTTCACAAAGGAGGTTTTGCACCTCGTTGGGGAACGCTTCATATAAAATCTGGCGACTTAAGCGTTGCAGGGAATCAGATTTCTGCAGGAAATTTTGTGATTGATATGACATCGATCAAAGTTGATCCTGCTTCAGTAACGGAAAAAGATAAAAAACCGGAAGATCTGGAAGCTCACTTGAAAAATCCTGATTTCTTTAATGTAGAAAAAAATCCGGTTTCTGATTTCAAAATTACAAGTGTGTCGGATTTAAAAGAAACACCTAAGGATGCTGTTACAGGAGCTAATAAAACAGTAAGTGGAAATCTTACTTTATTAGGGAAAACAATGAATGTAACCTTTCCTGCTAAAATAGATGCAACAGATAATTCAGCTTCTATTCAGGCTAAATTTACTGTAAACAGAGCAGACTGGGGAATCAAATTTGGAACTTCAGAAGCTGATCCTGCTGAATGGATGGTGAGTAAAGACATCGAAATTACTGTAGATGTAACAGCTAAAAAATAAATTGTTAGATATATCCTAAATAGTAGAGCTGCTTTTCTTAAGGCGGCTCTTTTTGATTATCAACTGTTAAACTTTCCATCTTTAACTTTTTTTAGGAATTGATAACATAGGGACGGCATCATTTTTTCTCTTTATTGATCTATTAACACCAATAAATCTTACTATTATGTCGAAAAAAATTGCAATTCTTGCCACCAACGGTTTTGAAGAAAGTGAATTACAATCTCCAAAAGAATATCTGGAACAACAAGGATGGACTGCGCATATCGTCAGTCCTGAATCCGGTACTATTAAGGCTTGGGCAGAAAAAGATTGGGGAAAGGACTATCAAGTAGATAAATCCCTGAATGAAGTGAACGCTTCGGAATATGATGCGCTGGTACTGCCTGGAGGAGTTATTAATCCAGATCATTTAAGAACGAATGAAAAAGCATTATCATTTGTGAGAGATTTTTTCCAGCAACATAAGCCTGTAGCCGCTATTTGTCATGGTCCTCAGGTTTTAATTAATGCAGGAGTAGTAGAGGGGAGAAATATGACTTCAGTAAACTCCATTAGTGAGGATTTGAAAAATGCAGGAGCAAGATGGGAAGATCGTGAAGTTATTGTAGATCAAGGGTTGGTAACCAGCAGGACTCCTAAAGATTTACCGGCTTTTAATGCCAAGATGGTAGAGGAAATAAAAGAAGGAAAGCATCAAGAGCAAACCTTATAAATTTTAACCGATTTATTCATTTTCAAACAGCAGGAATAACAACTTAAAAGTGTTTATTCCTGCTGTTTTTTTTGAGCTTAATGTAATCGTTTAATGTTTTGTTACTCACAACAACTAATTTTGTGGGATGTGTTATTACTTGTTTTTAATCAATATATTGACATTAATCTGTTTCGGATATGATAAGTTTTTAGCGAAAAATTATAAAAAGCGAATATCAGAAAACAGGCTGTTGATATTCAGTTTTATAGGTGGAACTATAGGAGCTTTTTTAGGAATTGTCATTTTCAGACATAAGATATCGAAAAAGGCTTTTTTGCTGAAATTGGGAATCGTGACCAGGGTTCAAGTGATACTCATTTACTTTTTTAGAAAATATTTTTAAAAATTATTTGTTAAATCTTATCTGAAATTAGCTTTGGTATTCCTACTTAAACCGGTATAATGAGTTCTGATATAAAGGCTTAGCTGATTGATTTATTTTAAGCCTCTCATTATGAATTTGTTAAATAATAGATATTGTTGCTAAGTATTTCATTTAAAAACACTATTTTTGCACCCGTAAAAATCATTCATGCAAAACATTAGAAATATTGCGATTATCGCACACGTTGACCACGGAAAGACGACTTTGGTTGACAAGATTATTCATGCTACAAACATTTTCAGAGAAAATCAGGAAAGTGGAGAATTAATAATGGATAATAACGATCTTGAAAGAGAAAGAGGGATTACCATTTTATCTAAAAATATTTCTGTTACTTATAAAGACGTTAAAATTAACGTAATTGATACTCCTGGTCACGCCGATTTTGGTGGTGAGGTAGAGAGAGTTCTTAAAATGGCAGATGGTGTAATTTTGTTAGTAGATGCTTTCGAAGGTCCAATGCCACAAACCAGATTCGTATTGCAAAAAGCTTTAGAATTAGGTTTAAGACCATTAGTGGTTATTAATAAAGTAGATAAACCAAACTGTCGTCCTGACGAAGTTCATGACCAGGTATTTGATTTATTCTTTAACCTGGAAGCGACTGAAGAGCAATTGGATTTCCCAACGTTCTACGGTTCTTCTAAACAAGGTTGGTTCAATACTTCTTTGGAGCAGACTGAAGATATTTTCCCATTATTGGATGGTATTTTAGAATATGTTCCTGAGCCGAAAGTATCAGAAGGAAACTTACAGATGCAGATTGTTTCTTTAGATTACTCTTCATTCTTAGGAAGAATAGCTATTGGAAAAGTAATAAGAGGAGAGATTAAAGAATCTCAGTGGATCGGTTTAGCACAGGCAGACGGTAAAATTGTAAAAGGAAAAGTAAAAGAACTTTACATTTTTGAAGGTTTAGGAAAGAAAAAAGTAAGTGAAGTAAAAGCTGGAGATATCTGTGCTGTTGTAGGCTTCGATGCTTTCCAGATTGGTGATTCTTTCGTAGATATGGAGAATCCTGAACCATTACCTAGAACTGCAATTGATGAGCCTACGTTGAACATGACGTTCTCAATTAACAATTCACCTTTCTTCGGAAAAGATGGTAAATATGTAACTTCTAACCACCTGAAAGAAAGATTAACAAAAGAATTAGAGAAAAACTTAGCATTAAGAGTTCAGCAGACTGATGATGCCAACACTTTCTTAGTATTCGGTAGAGGTATTCTTCACTTGTCAGTTTTAATTGAAACAATGAGAAGAGAAGGGTATGAAATGACAATTGGTCAGCCACAGGTTATCCTGAGAGAAATCGATGGAGAGAAATGTGAGCCTTATGAATCTTTAGTGGTTGATGTTCCTGAAGAGTATGCTTCAAGAGTAATCGATTTAGCTACTCAAAGAAAAGGGGACCTTCATATTATGGAAACTAAAGGTGAGATGCAGCATATGGAATTCGAAATTCCTTCAAGAGGTTTGATCGGATTGCGTTCTCAAATGTTAACAGCTACTGCTGGTGAAGCTATTATGGCACACCGTTTCACAGAATACAAGCCTTTCAAAGGTGCAATTCCTGGAAGAAATAACGGGGTATTGATCAGCAAGACTCAAGGACCAGCTACAGAATATTCAATTGCTAAACTACAGGATAGAGGTAAATTCTTCGTTGATCCGGGTGAGGAAATCTATGCAGGTATGATCATTGGTGAGCAAAACAAGCCAGGAGATCTAGTTGTAAATATCGTGGAAGCAAAGCAGTTGAACAACATGAGAGCTTCTGGAAAAGATAAAGATACTGGTGTTGCTCCAAAAATCTTATTCTCATTGGAAGAATGTATGGAATATATTCAAAGTGATGAAGCAATTGAAGTAACTCCAAACTTCATCAGAATGAGAAAGAAAGTTCTTTCTGAAGAAGAAAGAAAAAGAATGGAAAGATCAGGAAAAGCTTAATAATAATCCTGTATTTATAGATATAAGCCTCGGTTTTTCGAGGCTTTTTTATTAAAAAAAATACAAGGAATTGAATTTATTATAATATTTTTAAAAAAGGTAAAAAAATAATTTAATGTAGTTTTGCACCCTATGAAAGTTAGTAATTTAAAATTGATCGTATTACTGGGAGTACTGGCTTCTTGTGGAAGTTCCCGTACCGTTACTAATACGACAAAGCCTGTCAGGAATAGTAACACAACAAACAATCCTGTTAAAAATCATCCAAAAGAGCCAGTTGCAGTGAAAAAGCCGAATACGGCGCAACAGCCTGCTGACGAGATTTTAAAAGTCAACCTTCCTGCTATTAACAGAGAATTTCGAGGTGCCTGGATTGCTAGTGTAGCTAATATCAACTGGCCTTCAAGAAATAATTTATCCATTGATCAACAGAAAGCTGAAGCGATCAGTATGCTGGATATGTTGAAAGATAATAATTTCAATGCGGTTATTTTTCAGGTGCGCCCATCGGCGGATGCTTTATATACAAGTTCATTAGAACCCTGGTCTTATTTCCTTACCGGAGAAACAGGAAAATCTCCCTACCCGAATTATGACCCTTTGCAGTTTTGGGTTGAAGAGTCTCATAAAAGAGGTTTAGAGCTTCATGTATGGCTTAATCCTTACAGAGCACACCATACGAATGGAGGATCGGTTAACAACCTTTCAATGGCGAATAAACTTTCTGATATAGTAGTAAGGTTAAAAAATGGAATGTACTGGTTTGATCCTGCAAATCCTAAAACACAAGGGCATGTTTCTAATGTGGTAAAAGATATTGTACAGAGATATGATATTGATGCGGTTCATTTTGATGATTATTTTTATCCTTATGCCACTTACAATAAAGGAGCTGATTTTCCGGATAATGCAAGCTGGAATGCCTACGTAAGTAAAGGCGGAACACTATCAAGAGCAGACTGGAGAAGAGATAATGTGAATAAGTTTGTAGAACGTATCTATAAAGAAATCCATGCAGAAAAAAGCTATGTGAAATTCGGGATCAGTCCATTCGGGATCTGGAAGCCAGGATATCCTGCAGGTATTACAGGATCATCTCAATATGATGAGTTGTATGCTGATGCCAAGTTATGGCTGAATAAAGGTTGGGTAGATTATTTTTCGCCTCAGTTATATTGGCCGATTGAGTCCAGAGGACAGGGATTTGGAGCGCTATTAAACTGGTGGCAGTCAGAAAATACGCAGAACCGTCATTTATGGCCAGGGTTAAATACAGTTGAAATTAAAACTTCGGATCGTCCTACGGAAATAAAAAATCAGATTGAGCTTTCGAGACAGATTTTAAAAAGTGATGCTGGAGAAGTTCACTGGAGTATCGCTGGACTGACAAGGAATCCGGGTATGTTAAGTACATTGAGAAACGGACCTTATAAAGAAAAAGCATTAGTTCCAAAAAGTCCATGGATTAAAGCAGCGCCATTAA
The DNA here is from genome assembly GCF_002285635.2 of Chryseobacterium piperi. NCBI lineage: Bacteria > Pseudomonadati > Bacteroidota > Flavobacteriia > Flavobacteriales > Weeksellaceae > Chryseobacterium > Chryseobacterium piperi. The sequence goes on from NZ_CP023049.2 coordinate 556,919, forward strand.
TGACCCCAACATTGTTTGTTACAGATAACGGAAGCTTTGCACGGGCGAACTGGAGCAGTAAAAATCTTAAAGATGTTTTCCAGTGGGTATTGTTTAAACAATATAATGGAATTTGGGAAACAGAAATTTTAACGTTGGAAACTCTTTCCAAAGATATTCCGAAATATAAAGATGGGAAAACATTGAATGCAGTTGCCATAAAAGCTGTAGACAGACTAGGAAATGAGAGTGATTATATGGCTAAAAAAATAAAGTAGTCCTGGAGTAATAAAACTTTGGAATTTCAGATTTACTAAAACAACAGGATCTGTCATTGGCTAAAAATAAAATAAAAGCAATTCTATTTAGAATTGCTTTTATTTTAGAATAACTATAAATTATTAGTTTAAGTCGTTGTATTTCATTTTGTTGTAGCGTTAATTCAGTTGGATTTAAGAAAATTTTAAACTTTAGCGGAATCATTTTTGCATCATTTTATTCATAATCACTAAAAAATAAAATATTATGAATACGAACAGACTTTCCCCTGCAATTGAAAAAGCGTTAAGTGACCAAATGAATAAAGAGATTCATGCGGCACATACATTCTTGTCTTATGGAATTTGGGCTGATGATAAAGGATATCAGGGTATTGCGAATTTCCTGTACAGACACGCGCAGGAAGAGAGGAATCATTCTATTAAATTTATGGAATATGTATTAAACAGAGGTGGAAAACCAAAAGTAAATGCGATCCCTGAACCACCTGCTGATCCTAAATCTTTAACCGCTTGTTTCGATGGGATTTTCCAGCATGAAGTAGATAATACGACTGCTATTTATAAAATTGTGGATTTATCACTTCAGGAAAAAGACTGGGCTACCTGGAATTTTATGCAATGGTTTGTACAGGAGCAGATAGAAGAGGAAACACTGGCGCAGAACTTAATTGATAAATTGAAAATTGCCGGTGGCGATCGCGCTACAGATGAATCTTTATTTACTCTGGATAAAACATTAGAAAAAACACCTGACGATGCTCCATTAGCACAAAACGCTACAGGAGCCAATCCATAAGGGTAAAATAAAAATGATAAAAAAATCTGTCAGATTCCTGACAGATTTTTTTATTATGAAACTCACCCTAAAATCACTATCTTTGCAGACCTTTAAAAATAAAATAGTTTCATTATGAAATGTGGAATCGTAGGATTGCCGAACGTTGGTAAATCAACTCTTTTTAACTGTTTGAGTAATGCGAAAGCTCAATCAGCCAATTATCCTTTCTGTACCATTGAACCTAACTTAGGGACGGTATCAGTACCGGATCAAAGATTGTTTGAGTTAGAGAAATTAGTAAATCCAGAAAGAGTTTTACCAGCTGTTGTGGAGATCGTAGATATCGCAGGTTTGGTAAAAGGAGCGAGCAAAGGAGAAGGTTTAGGAAACCAGTTCCTGGCTAATATCCGCGAATGTGAAGCTATTATTCATGTTTTAAGATGTTTTGATAATGGAAATATCATTCACGTTGAAGGATCTGTAGATCCGATGAGAGATAAAGAAATTATCGATATCGAGCTTCAGCTGAAAGATCTTGAAACAGTAGGAAAGGCTGTAGATAAAGCTAAGAAATTTATCAAATCAGGAAAAAAAGAAGATATTCTGACTTTTGAAACACTTCAGAATCTTCAGAAATTTTTAGAGGATGGTAAAAATGCAAGAGAATTTCCTGTGAATGATCTTACCAAACCAATCATTGATGAGGTTCAGTTGTTAACAAAAAAGCCTGTTCTTTACGTATGTAACGTAGATGAAAATTCTATAAAAAATGGAAATGAATGGGTAGCCAAAATTGATGAAATGGCTCAGAAGGAAGGATCTGAAATCGTTGTATTAGCAGCTCAGATTGAAGCTGATATCAATGAATTGGAGACATTTGAAGAAAGAGAGATTTTCCTTGACGAATTAGGTTTGAAAGAACCTGGTGTTAACCGTTTGATCAGAAAAGCTTATGACTTATTAAAACTTCAGACATATTTTACAGCTGGAGTAAAAGAAGTAAGAGCATGGACGATCGGGCAGGGATGGACAGCACCTCAGGCAGCTGGAGTGATCCATACCGATTTCGAAAAAGGATTTATCCGTGCTGAAGTTATTAAGTATAATGACTATATGACTTACGGTTCTGAAGCTAAGGTAAAAGAAGCTGGAAAGCTATCTGTAGAAGGAAAGGAATATATCGTTCAGGATGGGGATATCATGCATTTCAGATTTAATGTATAAAGAATATTAAAGTTATAGTAATTAAAAAACGCTTCCATGAATTTGGAAGCGTTTTTTTATGTTCAAAAAATTTTGATAACACAATCTTGTTGTTTATGGAATCAGTTCCGGACGGCACTGAGGTTCTGCGCAGCCCATGGAAAAAATTCTGCAGGCATTGGTCTTAGGATCAAGACATTGTTTTAAACCGCCCATAATTACTTTTAATTCTTTTGAATCAAGCTTTTTTCCTTTTTGTAAATTTTGATTTTTCATTGTAATGATTTTTAATGAGTTAATGAGAATTTGAATTGTGTGAAAGAATATTAATACCTAATGCATTTAAAATAAAAATCCCACTTTGATAGAAAGCGGGATTCATAAAAAAATATCAATTTAAGGAATATATCTGCATTGTAATTCAGCACATGTTCTTCCATAGGCGATGCACTGATTGGTATCCGGATCAATACACATTTGGAGTCCTCCGGTAATAGTTCTCAATTCTTTTTTGTTGAGTTTTTTACCTTTTTGTAGATTTTGATTATTCATGATAATAATTTTAAATGATTAGTTTAAGACGAAGTTATAAAAATAATTCATTGTGTATCGATTTATATTGAAAAATATTCACAAATATCAATTAATTATTGTATTTAAATAATTATGTAATTTTGTATGTTTGATTTTTACAAATACTTTAATAAATAATGGAAAAAATATTTCACGCTTCTTTAGAGGATTTCTATAAAGAGATGACTGTAAAGTTGGGAAAAGATCTTGAAAGCATTTTTCCCAAAGGACTGCATAAAGATATAGGACACTTTAATGTATTTGATATTGCCCAAACTATCGAGAAGGTTAAAGCAACTTCAGAAATGCCTTATAACCGAAGGAAATATTATAAGATAAGTTTAATCAGAGGACGTAACAGGGCAGAATATGCAGATAAGGTCATTGCCATACAAAAGAATGCCCTGCTTTTTGCAACTCCTAAGGTCCCTTACCACTGGGTTCCTGAAGATCCTAAGCAATCGGGAAGTTTTTGTGTATTTACTGAAGATTTTTTCATTAAGGATAAATCACACAACTCTCTTGAAGACCTTCCTATATTTCAGCCGGGAGGTATTCCATTATTTGAGATTGAAGATGCGTTGGCTGACGAAATAGAAGTACTTTTCCGTAAAATGAAAAATGAAATTGAATCTGATTATATTTTTAAATATGATTTAATAAGGAATTACGTTCTGGAACTTATTCATTATGGGCAGAAATTGCAGCCTGCTACCAAATTGTCGACCTCTAATGATGCTTCCTTAAGGGTAGTGTCATTATTCATAGAACTGTTGGAAAGACAATTTCCGATCGAATCCTATGACCAGAGATTGCAGCTTAAAACAGCAAAAGATTATGCAGGCAGGTTAGCAGTACACGTCAACTATTTAAATAAAAAATTAAAAGAAAATACAGGTAAAACAACCACCGAATTTATTGCAGACCGATTGATTCAGGAAGCTAAAATATTATTGAAACAAACTACATGGAACGTATCAGAAATATCCTATGCATTAGGGTTTGAGGAGATTGCTCATTTTTCAAATTTCTTCAAAAGAAAAACATCATACAATCCATTACAATTTCGTTCCTGATTTGAATTTTGCAAATTTCCGATTGATTGAAGCAAACAGCCAACCTCTTTAATGTTGCAACTTTGTCCTATAAAAAATGACCAAAATGAGTACAAAAACAAAAATCGCATTAGTAACCGGTGGAAGTCGTGGAATAGGAAGAAATTCAGCGCTTAAAATTGCTGAAAAAGGTCTGGATATAATAATTACCTATAAAAGCAGTAAAGAAGAAGCTGATGAAGTTGTAAAAGAAATACAGGCATTAGGAAGAAAAGCTGCTGCCTTCCAGCTAGACACAAAAGATGTGAAAAGCTTTGATCCATTTATAGAAAATGTGACTACCCATTTACAGAAAAATACGGGCAGTCCTAATATTGATTATCTGATTAATAATGCGGGTACGGCTTTATATGCTCCCATTGCAGAAACTACAGAAGAGCAGGTAGATGATATTGTTGATATCCATTTTAAAGGAGTATTCTTTCTTACTCAGAAGTTCTTACCTTTTATCAATAATGGTGGCGGGATTGTTAATATTTCATCAGGATTGGCAAGAGTAGCATTGCCGGGTTCTTCAGTGTATGGATCGATAAAGGCAGGTGTTGAGATGCTAACCCGGTATATGGCAAAAGAATTAGGTGGCAGAAAGATAAAAGCTAATGTTATTGCACCTGGAGCTATAGAAACAGATTTTGGCGGCGGAAGAACACGCGATAATAAAGAAGTGAATGCAATGGTTTCTAATAACACAGCATTAGGGAGAGCCGGACTTCCGGAAGATGTAGGTGGAGTAGTAGCCTTCTTGTGTACCGAAGATGCTGCATGGATCAGCGGCCAGCGAATAGAGGTTTCAGGAGGAATGATTTTGTAGAATTAGCTACAAATTCTTATAAAAAGTTTTGAATTGATTCGTGCATTCGTGGCTTAAAAAAATATGGCTACGAATGCACGAATATTTTTATAGGTAGCTATTAGCTGCTTTTTGTTCTTAGTTAAAAAGCGGTGAGCTTATTCATGGCTAAAAAAGAAGTATCCAGCTTTTGAGACAATTTCTTTATCTTTAAAATATAATAACCTGTGTTTATTCAGATGAGCTATGATTAAAGATATTATAAACCAGTTTCCCTATATATTGCCAATCATTGAGATTCTATATCTTTTAGGAATCTTTTTTCTTGCGGTCAGAATTATTATGGATACCAGAAATACCAGTAAGACTCTGGCTTATCTGCTTCTCATTGTTTTTTTACCCGTTATTGGAATCATTATTTATTTTGTTTTTGGAGTGAATTACCGAAAGAATAAATTCTACACATTCAAAATTGAGCGGAATGAAAAGATTTACAATGAGATTCAGAAATATATCAGGGAAACCCACCATAAGACGCTTAAAAACAGAGGTGATGAATTGGATTGTTTTGTCTCCACCATTAATTTTCTTTATCATGCAGGGCACTCACCGCTAACGGAAGAAAATCAGGTTGAAGTATTGGTGAATGGAGAAGAGAAGTTTGCAAAAGTTTTTAAAGTTCTGCAAAAAGCAAAACACCATATTCATCTGGAATATTATATTTATGATAACGACAAAATAGGAAATGAACTGGCTGATATATTAATACAAAAAGCCTCAGAAGGTGTTGTTGTGAGATTTCTTTACGATGATCTGGGAAGCGGAAATATTGGTAGAAAGTTATTGAAAAGACTGAAAGAGGGCGAAGTAGAGTTATCTCCTGTAAATAAAATCACTTTCAGGTTGTTGGCTAACAGAGTTAATTACAGGGATCACCGGAAAATTATTATTGTCGATGGAAATGAGGTCTTTACAGGAGGTATTAATGTTTCTGATAAATATATCAACCCAAATCCCAAGCAGTATTGGCGGGATATGCATTTATATATTAAAGGAAACGGGGCTTTTTATTTTCAATTCCTATTCCTGAGCAACTGGATTTTTGCAACGGAAAAGATTCCGCAGATTTCACAGGATTATTTTAATTATAAACATGATACTCCCGGCAGTACGATAGTACAGGTGGCAGCCAGTGGACCTGATACCAAACCCTCTATCATGTTGAGCACAGCATCTGCTATTCTTTCGGCTAAAGAAAAAGTATATATTGTCACTCCTTATTTCATTCCGGTTGAAACCGTATTGAATGCGATCAAGCAGGCAGCTATTGCCGGTTTGGATGTACGGCTTATGGTTCCCAAATCCGGGGATTCGCTGATTGTAAATGCTGCGGCATACTCTTATTATGAGGAACTGCTAGAAAGTAATGTCCGTATTTTCTTTTATAAAAAGGGATTTCTTCATGCAAAAACGATGATCGTTGATGATCTTTTAGCTTCTGTTGGGACTGCCAATATGGATGTGAGAAGCCAGGAACTCAATTTCGAAGTGAATACCCTTGTTTTTGACAAGGTTGTGAATCAGAAACTTCAGGATGTATTTCTTAATGATACAAAGGATTGTGTAGAAGTGGTATTGGATGAATGGAGAAAAAGACCTAAATACAAATCATTTTTTGAACACCTGGCCAGATTGTTTTCTCCACTCATATAGTATTAGTATATATTTTTATAATTTGGATAAATTTTCAATTGCTTTTTCCAGGGTTTCCTCTTTTTTAGCAAAGCATAACCGAATCACATGTTCATTCAGCTTATTTTTATAAAAGGAAGAAAAAGGGACGCTCGCTACCTTATGGGTAACTGTTAGTTCATGGGCGAATTCAAAATCATTTTTATCCGATATTTTACTGTATTTAAGCGCCTGGAAATAGGTTCCTTCACAATCGAGGAGTTCAAATGATGTGTTTTTGAGCCCTTCTCTTAGAAAATCTCTTTTTTTCTGAAAAAATTCGTTCAAGTGGTTATAATGATCTTCGTTTTTCATGTATTCACCTAATGCAAGCTGGATAGGAGTATTAACACAAAATACATTGAACTGATGTACCTTTCTGAATTCATCTGTGAGTGCTTTTGGTGCTGCACAATAACCCACCTTCCAGCCGGTAACATGGAAAAGCTTTCCGAATGAAGCGACAAGAAGGGTTCTTTCTTTCAGCTCAGGATATTTACACAGGCTTAAATGCTGTTTTCCGTCAAATACAATATTTTCATACACTTCATCACTAAGAATCAGAATAGGTGTGTCTTTAACAAGTTTAATCAACTCCTGTATATCATTTTCTTTTAAAATTTTTCCGGATGGGTTGTTGGGGTTGTTCAGGATAATCATTTTTGTCTTATCAGTAACCAATCCTTTAACAGTATTCCAGTCAATATTATAATCGGGAGCTTTCATTTCAAAACGCTTGACAATCCCTCCGAAAAGCTCTACGGTAGGCTCGTAACAGTCATAAGCGGGCTCGAAAATAATGACTTCATCATCTTTTTTTATAAAGGTAGCAATGGCTGTAAAAATTGCTTGTGTTCCTCCTGCTGTTACTGTAATTTCTGATTCGGGATGATAGATAGCCTGATGGCTGTTTTCAATTTTTCTTGCGATCTCTTCTTTCAAACTGATTATACCGCCCAACGGCGCATATTGATTAACCCCCTTTTTAATGAAATCTCCTGCATAATCGAGTAACTCTGTATCAGCCATAAAGTCAGGGAACCCCTGAGATAAATTAATGGCTTGGTTTTCATTGGCCAGTTGAGTCATCTGACTGAAAATGGTAGTTCCAATATCAGAAAGCTTGGAAAGAGGAAGTTGTATCATGGAGGTGAATTTTTACGTTTATCGAATTTAATTTATTTTTTACAATCTGAAGATAGAAATAACATAAAAAAGATATTCTAAAAGGGATGGTTGTTTTGCTTTTATTTTTTGCAGATTTATTGGATTGCAAATAATGGTCAATGATCTGTTGTTGATTTTGTAACCTTGTCTGCAGTATTATTATATAAAAATAAATCGCTGAATACTATTCTATTCAGCGATTGGGGTTAGGATTTATAATGTAGTAAACGTACAATTACAATCAAATAATGCTTTCTTTTTATTAGTTATTGTGCATAGAAATTAGCTTCAAACTTATTCCATTCACCCTGTACATATGTATTATTGGTGCCATTATTTACGATAGGTGCTTTTAAAGGCCCCATAGATTTATTGTTGGACAGGTTATTGCTTGAAGGGATCAGCGCGTACCACTCATCAGCAAAGGTCATAGGAGCACCGCTCTGTTGATACGTTGTGGCTCCGTTTAAGTTGCTTACAGGTTTAAAACCGGCATACCAGTCCCGCTCAAAAGTATTCCAGACCGTTGTAATGGTATTAGGAAATAAATACTGTCCTTTATCAACAGTTACCCATTGATTGGTGCTTTTTGTGCTGGTTAAATGTTTAGAATAGTCATTGGCTGGCCAGTTGCTCCCGAATGTTCCATTCCAATTATTACCTCCGGTATTTTTCAAAGCATGCATGTATACTTCGGATTTGCCACTCTTTTCATATCGGTAATGGATATTTACCTGGCGGATGTATATGTTTTTGATAACAGGAGTAGGATTAATCGGAGTTGTTCCACCGCCCGGACCAAGTACAATCCCGGGGATCAAATCTATGGAAGTAAACGTCCCTAAAGTTGCATATGTTTTAGCTTCTACCTCGGAGATTTTTATTGGAGAAATTGAAGTAGCAGGGTCTTTATACCATCCCATAACCTGGTCTTCAGCATTGGCTTCATCCTCCAGTTCTGTTCCCGGGGTAAGGATAAATGAATTGACACCAGGATTGTTGTCAAGATTGTAAATATATAACCCTAGACCATAGTCGATTCCATTTCTGCTCATAATACTCTGGATGTTATCGTAATTGGAGAAATCATATGGACAGTTGGGTAGATTTTGAGAAGCCAGTTTTTCATTGATCTGATCCTTTAAGCTCGGAACCATATTGAATATCTTTTCGAAAGAAACCGTTTTTTCTCCGGTATTCTTGGCGTAGTTGACCACAATGCTTAGGATATTTTCATCAATCAGGTCTTTTAAAACTTTCCCTAAAGCATACCGTCCCATATCAATCATTTCATAGTTCTTATCTTCAGGATAGAGATATATCTTCTCTTCCGGAAGATCCAGTTGTCTTGCCTGAAAAAAGGCATTTTTTGATACAGTTAGATTCTTTAGTGAAGAATGGTCAAGGTCGCTTTCTAATGTGTTGTCGGTTTGACAAGCGGATAAAAACAACAGAGAACCCGCAATGACAGTGGAGTACCCTTTCATTGAGATGTTTGGTTTCGTTTTCATGGTTAAATGATTATGGATTAATAAATTTTTAATATTCATTTTGAATGCTCAAATATATCAGGCGAGTGCCTATTATAATACCATGAAAAAGTAAGTGTAGCATTTTTTCCAATAAGTGTTGTTTAATATCTCATAAGTGTGATTTAATCCATGTGTTCAATTTTATATAAAAAATCATTTTTCTTACGTACAGAAACGTCCAGAATAGAATTATCCGTCATAATTACTTGTCCGCCTTTTCCTTTGATATACTCTTTTAAATGGCTGAGATTGATCAGATGCTTATGGTGAATTCTGAAAAAGTTGTAGTCTGACAGGTATTCTTCAAACTCATGCAGTGTTTTAGAAACAATAATTTTGGTTTTATCATTCATATAAAAAGTGGTGTAGCTGGAATCGGCTTCACAACGGACAATATCATTAATGTTGGTTAGTTTAAATCCCTGTAAAGTAGGGAGACTGATTTTATTCTGACTGGATGGGGAAGAAGAGCTTTTATTTTTCTTATTAATCTCCAAAGCTTTGTTTACTGCCATAATAAAATCGATTCTTTTGATTGGCTTTAAAAGATAATCTGTCGCCCCATTCTTAATAGCCTGAATGGCAAAATGTTCAAAAGCTGTAATAAAAATAATCAGGGAATTCATTTCTCTGAATTTTGAAAGCAAGTCAAATGCGGTTCCGTCTTTTAGCTGAATGTCCAAAAACAGGATATCAGGAGTATTTTTTATCAGATTGATATAAGCTTCTTCTATGCTTGAAGCCTGAAATGAGATCTCAATATCGGGAAATTCATTTTTCATTAAAAGGGAGATGTAATCCCTTCCGTCTTGTTCATCATCAATGATGGAGGCTTGTATTCTGGTTCTCATAAGGTGTCATGTATAGTTTTATTTGTGTACCTGGTTTTTGTTGTTTTTCATAAAGATCAGTGATCTCTAGCGTAATATCAGTCTCAAAAAGCTGTTTAAATGTTTCAATTCTTTTCTGGGATAATTTCACTCCAAAAGAATGAGCTTTGGTAGTAGACTCTCCCCAGCTTCCTATCCCCGTACCATTGTCTTCAATAGTTATGCATAACAATGAATCAACATAATCAAATAAGATCTGAACATTTCCTTTTCTTTCTTTTAAGTTAGAAATTCCGTGTTTAATAGCATTTTCAACAAAAGGTTGTATCAGAAGGGAAGGGATAATCCAATTTTCTTTTACAGTTTCAGAAACGCTTATTGTATAATCAAACTGCTCTTTAAGCCTTAGTTTCTCCATGTTTAAGTAGAGAGAAAGGTATTCTATTTCTTCTTTAATAGGCATGAATGTTTTTTCAGAATAGTAAAGCGTTTTCCTGATCATTTGTGAAAAAATATCCAAATAGTTTTCAGTTTCAGAATAATCTTTTTTGTAGAGCAGAAACTGAATGGAGTTTAAGCAATTATAAATAAAATGTGGATTTATCTGAGCTTTGATCGCTTGTAATTCAAGTTCTGCTATTTTCTTTTCATAGTACAAAGTTTCCAGTTTTTTATTTCGTTTTTTTTGAAAATATAAAGTGATCAGAGAAAAAATGAAAGAGGCAACAATAGTAATTAGCAAAAGTTTAAACCACCATGTCTGCCAGAATTTAGGTTTAATTTCAAAACTAAGATTGGAAGAGGTATAGGATTGTTTTCCATTGTATCCAAGCCCGAAAACCTTAAAGACATATGTTCCGGGTGGGAGAGCATTGTATGTGATTTTGGGAGAGCTGCTGATTTGCCACTCATCACTCAGTCCTTCTATTTTATATTTGAATTTAATCTTTCCCTGAGATGTGTAATCAGGAAAACTTACATCAAAAGTAACTGTATTGTCAGGAGTCTGGCCTGTAATTTCTTTGCTGAGATCAAGGATTTCATGGTCTCCGATTGTAACGGAATTAATAATAACTTTCTTGTTGATGAACTTCTGCTGTGCCAGTAAATTACTAATCGGAAGAATACCCAGGCCTTTGGAAGTGGCTGCATAAATGGTGTCCTCCTGTATAACGCATCCGGCAACTACATTCGATGGGAGCCCATCAGTCTGGGTGAAATTGTTGATTTTAATTTCAGCTCCTCTGACTTCTATTCTGCTTAATCCGGAATTAGTGCTAGCCCAGAACACCTTTTCGTTCTCTACTTCAATCTTTTTAATCTGATCAGTGGATAACCCATCTTTTTCTGTAATCCGCTTGATGATCCCTGTATTGTTAAAAAATAGAATGCCATTAAGATTCGTTGCTCCGATGTATATGTTAGGTTTGAGTTTTTTGATATCTGTGAAATAATAGCCTTCAAGGAATAGGGTTTTCTTTTTTGTTTTGACATTCAGTTTGTATAAATTCTTAAAATCTCCGACAAATATATTGTCCTTGTCATATGGTAACGCATTATAGGTTCTGTCATTAAGTAGTTGGAAAGAATTGTGGGTAATGAAATTATAGACAGTTAAACCTTGGGAAGTACAAAGAAATACAGAATTATCGGTGTAAGGTAAAACGTTTTTTAAGCTGTAATCACCTACAGGAGCAATTTTATGAGTGCTTATGTCGTATTGGATAGCGTTGAGGGAGAGTCCGAATATAATAGTATTTCCTTTTGAAAATATGGCTTTGGTTTCTATCTTTCTATTCTTTTCAAGGATAATATCTGATATGGTATTGGCTTTTAAAATACCGCTTTTTGCCTCGTTGTATCCTAAAATAATTGTTTTTCCATTTTTTGCAATTGCTGTTATAAACGAGGAATTATTCTTTACCGGTAAATGGATGTAGTTTTTAAAAAATTTATCGGTGATAAAATAAACCCCATTATTTCTTGTCGAAAACCAGATATTATGATCGCGATCTACCATGATATGGTTCATGATGAAAGTATCCATGAGTTTGATGGGATTGGAAAGATTTCCATCGAACAAAGTCTGTCTGTAATAGAAAACCCCACCTTTATCCAGACAAACCCATAGCCTGTAATCATTATCGATAACCAGCTGGTGAATTTTCTCACCAACAGAAAATGACTGGATCTTTTTAAAATAATGATGGCTGCTTCTTTTGTAAATATTTACCTTATTATTTTTTTGTGAGATAAAAAAATCTCCTTTCCTGTAGATGGTGCTTTTAGGCATAGAAATATTACAGAGGATCTTCTTTCTCCTTTGAATATCATAAGCGACTATCTTGTCATGATCGTCACTCATATACAAGAGCTGGTTGGCAACATCCAATGAAAAAACATAATAATTGTCCAGTAATGGAAGACCTTGATTCAGGAACAAAGGAATTGACTTTACTTTGCCATGTCTGTATATAAAAAGTTCTTTAGGATTATTGATGTTATAGATAAAAAGTGATCTCCACTGCTGTAGCTTGCGGAGTTATGATTAAACTTAAGTTTTCTCAGCTCTTTATTGTGATCTGAATTAATCACTTTTCCATTTTTCAGATAAGCAAAATCGCTTAGGTAAGGCATGATGAAGTTTTCACCGTTAGACAGAGGATTGCAGCCAAGAACATCAATGTTTTTTAACCCGTTCTTTTTATTATATTGTTTGAATTCTTTTCCGTCGAACCTGAATAAACCATTGTCGCTGCCGATCCAGATAAACCCGTTGTCATCCTGATTAATAGTGTAAGTGTATGAGCTGTTCAGGCCATCTTCTTCACTGTAATTAACAAGCCCGGGTATCTGAGCAATGGATAAAAACGGGAAGAATAGTATTAATAAAAATGAAGGAAAATCATACAGGTTTTTCACTTAATATTGAATAATGATGTAAATATAAAATTTGCTTAACAATAATGCAATACATATAAAGAAGTATTATTAAAAATGAATTAGAAAAATTCGGATAATTTTGATCAATTTTGTACTTTTGTATGTTTGCTGAAATAATATATGTCACAAGAAATAAATCCAATCTATTCCGAAGATAATATCAGAACCCTCGATTGGCAGGAGCATATCCGTTTGCGTCCCGGAATGTACATCGGGAAGCTGGGAGATGGGTCATCTGCTGATGACGGTATTTATATTTTGCTTAAGGAAATTCTCGATAACTCAATTGATGAGTTTAGAATGAAATCGGGTAAAAGAATTGAAATAAAAGTAGACGATGGTAAAGTTACCATTCGTGATTTCGGCCGTGGAATTCCGTTAGGGAAAGTAGTTGATGCGGTATCTAAAATGAATACCGGTGGTAAGTATGATAGCAAGGCTTTCAAAAAATCGGTAGGTTTAAATGGGGTCGGTACAAAAGCCGTTAATGCTCTTTCTGATTATTTCCGGGTACGGTCTTTCCGTGAAGGAAGGATGAAAGTTGCCGAATTTTCGCGCGGAATGATATCCGAAGACCATGAAGAAAAAGATACCTCAGATAGAAACGGAACGGAAATCTCTTTTATTCCGGATGCTGATATCTTTCTTCATTTCAAATACCGAAAGGAGTATATCGAAAGAATGCTTCGTAATTATGCATATCTGAATCCGGGACTGAAAATTTTATTTAACGGAGAAACCTATTATTCTGAAAACGGTCTTAAAGATTTGTTGGAAGAAGAATTGGAAAGCGAAATCCTTTACCCGATCGTCCATTTAATGGATAACGATATTGAAGTGGCCATTACCCATTCTGATAAATCACAGACTGAAACTTATTTTTCATTCGTTAATGGTCAGAATACAACACAAGGGGGAACCCATTTAAATGCGTTCAGGGAGGCTTATGTAAAAACAATACGTGAGTTTTTCAATAAAAATTTCGATGCTTCGGATATCAGAAAATCCATCATTGCAGCTATTTCCATTAATGTGGAAGAACCTGTTTTTGAATCGCAGACCAAGACCAAATTAGGATCTAATGATATGGGACCTAACGGCCCTACAGTGCGTACTTTCATTATTGATTTTCTAAAAAGTAAGCTGGATAATTTCCTGCACAGAAATCCTGAAATTGCAGAAGCTATTCAGAGAAAAATTTTAATTTCAGAAAGAGAAAGAAAAGAGCTTTCAGGAATTCAGAAGTTAGCCAGAGAAAGAGCGAAAAAAGTATCCCTTCATAATAAAAAACTCCGCGACTGCAGACAGCATTATAATGACCAGAAAGCAGAAAGAAAAGGAGATACACAGATCTTTATTACCGAGGGGGATTCAGCATCCGGATCGATTACAAAATCCAGAGATGTGGAAACTCAGGCTGTATTTTCATTAAAGGGAAAACCTTTGAACTGCTATGGGCTTACCAAAAAAGTAGTATATGAGAATGAAGAATTCAATTTATTGCAGGCTGCTTTAAATATCGAAGAAAGTCTTGAAGATTTAAGATATAATCAGGTGATTATTGCTACAGATGCCGATGTCGATGGAATGCACATCCGCCTTTTAATGATTACATTCTTTTTACAGTTTTTCCCTGATCTGATTAAGAATGGACATCTTTATATTCTTCAGACTCCATTATTTAGAGTAAGGAATAAAAAAGAAACACGATACTGTTACAGTGAAATGGAAAGGATCAAAGCTTTGAATGAGCTGGGCAAAAACCCTGAAATTACCCGATTTAAAGGATTGGGAGAAATCTCTCCTGATGAATTTAAACATTTCATAGGTAAGGATATTCGCCTTGAACCTGTAGTAGTAGGTAAAGATCAGACCATAGAACAACTTTTAGAGTTTTATATGGGTAAGAATACTCCGGACAGACAGACTTTCATTCTTGAAAATCTTGTAGTGGAAGACGCGGACATTGATAAAAAAGAAATTTTAAACGAAGCAGAAAGTTAGTATTCCCCCATCATTACTTTCTCTTCATCCAGGTAGAAAAAAAACTAAATACAAACACAAATAATAATGAGACTAAGCAACCGAAATAAAGCTCCGGGCTATAACTTTATTAACACCCTATTGCTAATGATTTTAGTGGGTGGAATTGCCTCCTTTTTTTTGGAAGAGTATAAGTTTAATGTTTTAGGACCGGAAAGCTATTTGCTGATTATTATTCCTATTATCATGCTCTGTTTTTTTTATTTGGCAGGCAGGCAGATTTTTGAATATGACAGTGATGGAGAAGCACTTAATTTCAAAAACAGGAATGTTTTCCCGTTTTTGGATAAACCTTTAAGTGACGAATTTCCGAAATACAAACTCATGCATTATGAAATAGTAAATTTATTTTTTGTTAAAAGATTATACATCACCATATCAAGTAAGAATAGCGGTTCAACAATGTTGAAATATGAGATCTCTTATTTGACAAAAAAAGAAATCAACGATTTAAAATTTTCTTTAAATAAAGTAGTAAAAACTAATAAAGAAAGAAAACGTTAATAACAAATAATGACAGAAGAACATTCACATGAAGGTGAGAGCCTAAAAAAAGTTTCCGGACTTTATAAAGACTGGTTTCTTGATTATGCTTCTTACGTGATTTTAGATAGAGCAATTCCATCGGTTTATGATGGATTGAAACCTGTTCAACGAAGAATCATGCATTCCATGCGAGAGCTGGAAGACGGACGTTATAATAAAGTTGCCAATATTGTAGGTAACACCATGAAGTATCACCCTCACGGAGATGCTTCTATCACCGATGCAATGGTACAGATCGGGCAGAAAGAACTCTTGATCGATACTCAAGGAAACTGGGGAAATGTCTATACAGGAGATTCTGCTGCAGCTGCAAGATATATTGAAGCACGATTGACACCCTTCGCTCTGGAGGTAGTCTTTAATCCCAAAACGACAGAATGGGCGAAATCATATGACGGAAGAAATAATGAGCCTATTGACCTGCCGGTAAAGTTCCCTTTGCTTTTAGCGCAGGGAGTAGAAGGAATTGGTGTTGGACTTTCAACTAAAATTCTTCCCCATAACTTTAATGAATTGGTTAATGCTTCAGTTGCTTATCTGAAGGGAAAAAAGTTTGAGCTATTCCCGGATTTCCTGACTGCCGGATATCTGGATGTTTCCGAATATAATGATGGGCATAGAGGAGGAAAGGTAAGAGCAAGAGCAAGAATTACACAGACGGATAAGCATACCCTGGTTATTTCTGAGCTTCCTTTTTCCAAAACGACAAGTGATCTTATAGACTCGATCTTAAAGGCAAATGAGAAAGGAAAGATCAAGATTAAGAAAATTGAAGATAATACTTCAGATACGGTAGAAATTCTGATTCATTTGCATAATGATGTTTCTCCGGATAAAACAATTGATGCATTATATGCCTTTACGGATTGTCAGGTAACTATATCTCCTAACGCTTGTGTGATTGTAGGTGATAAACCGATGTTCCTGAATGTTTCTGAAATCTTAAGAATGAATACAGATCATACTGTTTCATTATTAAAGAAAGAGTTGGAGATTGAACTTCATGAATTACAGGAAAGCTGGCATTTCTCTTCATTGGAAAGAATTTTCATTGAAAACAGAATTTACCATGATATTGAAGAAGTAAAAACCTGGGAGGATGTCATAAAAACAATTGATGCAGGCTTGAAGCCTCATACTAAACATCTTTTGAGAGCTGTCACTGAAGAGGATATCTTAAAACTGACCGAGATCAGAATTAAAAGAATTTCCAGGTTTGATTTAGATAAATTTAAAGAAAATATTGCTGCTCTTGAAGGTAAGATAGAACAGGTGAAACATCATTTGGCCAATCTTATTGCGTATGCTATTGAATATTATTTAAATATTCAGAAGAAATATGGTAAAGACAGACAACGAAAAACCGAGCTCAGAATTTTCGATACCATTGATGCTACAAAAGTAGCGGTAGCTAATGAGAAATTCTATGTAAACCGTGAAGAAGGATTCATCGGAACTTCATTGAGAAAAGATGAATATCTTTTTGACTGCTCTGATATTGATGATATCATTACTTTCAGAAAAGACGGAAGTATGAAAGTAGTTAAAGTAGAAGCTAAAACATTCATCGGAAAAGATCTGCTCCATGTGGCCATTTGGAAAAAGAATGACAAAAGAACCGTGTATAATATGATCTACCGCGAAGGTAAAGAAGGTCCATATTATATGAAACGTTTTTCTGTGACAGGGGTGACACGGAGTACAGATTACCCGCTGGCTTCTGATAAAAAAGGTTCTGAAGTGCTTTATTTCTCTGCGAATCCAAATGGTGAAGCAGAGACGGTAACTGTCCTTTTAAAACCTAATCCTAGGATCAGGAAAAATAAGATGGATGTGGATTTTTCAGAACTGGGTATCAAAGGACGTGATTCCAAAGGGAATCTAGTAACCAAATATTCAGTGAAAAAAGTCGATCTGAAAGAAGAAGGAATTTCCACTCTTGCTCCAAGAAGGATATGGTTTGATGATACGGTAAGAAGACTGAATGCTGACGGAAGAGGAACTTTATTGGGAAGCTTTAAAGGGGATGATAAAATTCTGACCATCAACTCTAACGGTGAAGCAAAACTGGTGAGTTTTGATCTTGGAAACCGCTTTGATGATGAATACCTTATCCTTGAAAAATGGCGCCCACAGCAGCCTGTAACCTGTATTTACTATGATGGTGAAAAGGAAATCTATTTTATCAAGAGATTCTTATTGGAAAATAATACCAATCTGCAAAGCTTTATGCCTACCGAACATAGTAAATCATTTGTTGAAAATGTAATCGTAGGTAATAATTCCACAGCTGAAATTATTTTTGCAAAAGATAAAGGAAAAGAGCGTGAGCCTGAAACGATAAATATCGACGAATTTATTACCATAAAAGGAATAAAGGCTATTGGAAATCAATTTACCAAATTTAAAGTAAAAGCGATTAACGTAACGGTTCCTGAACCGGAGGAAGAAGAACCTGAAGTATATGAAGAGCCTGAACCTACAGAAGGAATTGATGATGAAGGAGGAATTATCGGTGATTTGTTTCAGGGAGATGACAGTGAAAATTAAATATTGAATTTATTATGAATATAATTGTTTTAATTATAATAGCGGTTACGTGTATCATTAGTTACATAGGATTTAATAATACAAGTCTATTTGAAAAGTATAAATTCAATGTTGGAGCAATTAATAATCGAAAAGAATATATTAGATTAGTTAGTTCCGCATTTTTACATGCTGATTTTATGCATTTATTTTTTAATATGCTTTCTCTATACTTTTTTCAAGGAGCAGTAATAAGTTTTTTTGGAGAAATAGGATTTTTAATAGTCTATTTTGGCTCGATGATCCTGGGTAATCTATTTAGTCTATTAATTTATAAAAAACAACCATGGTATTCTGCTATAGGAGCTTCAGGTGCTGTGTCAGGAGTTATTTTTGCAGCAATTGCGATGGCTCCTAATGAAATTAGTGTGAATTTTTTACCAGGTTGGCTTTTTGGAACACTGTACTTTGGGTATTCTGTTTATATGATGCTAAATCCTAAGCAATGGGATAATCTGGGACATTCAGCCCATTTAGGAGGTGCTTTTTTTGGATTAGTTTATTCTATTGCACTACATCCTCAATTGGCAATGAGTAATTTATTATTTCTAGGGGTTATGTCACTTCCTTTAATTTATTTAAGCTATGAAATTTTTGTACGAAAAAGAATAGGATAAATAGGTATCTTTAACTAAAATATCAAAACCAATGAACACATTAGAGTTAAACCGTTTCGTCGTTATACTTATCTATGGTTCATTGGTTTTGCTTTCTATACTCACACTGGCCAATCCACTCAAGGTTAATAAAAAGGCTAATATATGGTTTGGATTATTCCTCTTTCTATGGTCCAGTTTTTGGCTGGATGAGGTCTGGTCACTGATTAAAAGCTCTGATATAGAAATCCATTCTATTCTTTTAGTTCAGTTTATTCAGTTTCTGACTCCGATTATGTTTTATTTCAGTGTTTTATTTTTTTCCAATCCTTCTTTTAAATTTAAAGTTTCGGATATAAAATATGCTCTGCTTCCGGGTGTTTTTCTGGCTAATTTATTATTGCAGCGCTTTGGCAATTTTGAAGATACAAGCATATTCGGATATGTATTTATCGGCTTGATTTTGTTTCAGGCTTTATTCTATACGGGACTTTCTTATTTAACCATCAGAAAGCACCAAAAGAGAATTCAGCAGTTCTCCTCAAATACGGAGGGCATTAATCTTAATTGGCTGGAGTACATTATCCTCATTATTTTTATCATTAATATCGTTTATGTTATTTACAACCTCTCTTACGATTCTACTTCACTGAATGCTTTTATTAATATTGCTTTTTTTGATATTCATATTTTGATAAACAATGCAGGATTAGGTGGAACCCGTAAATTTGTTGATGCTACACCACATTATATCAATACAATTTTGCAGGTCAATGTAATGGCAACTTCTCTAATGACTCATCAGCTTTTGCCCAATCTGATGAAACAACCTAAAGCTTATATTCTGAATGTTTCCAGTATGGCAGCTTTCTCGCCAATTGGTTTTAAAACAGTGTATCCGGCTTCAAAGACTTTTATTCATTCCTTTTCAAGAGGCTTACATGAAGAGCTGAAAGGGACCAACGTATTTGTAAGTGTTGTAAACCCAGGAGCGATGAAAACCAACCAGGATGTCTGCAAAAGAATTGAAAAGCAAGGTTTTCTTGGGAAGCTCACTCTTTTGGATCCCAATAAAGTTGCAGGGTATTGTATCAATCAGTTATTCAAAAGAGATTCTGTTATTATGGTCAATCCGGTAAGCTGGTTGATCATGAAGATTTTGCCGATATGGATCAAACTTCCTTTGATGACGAATGCTATAAAAAAAGAAATAGAAGTATGAAAAAAGTTTTCGTAACCGGAATTACTGGACTTCTGGGAACTCATGTTGTTATAAAATTATTAAAAGATGGTTATTTTGTTATTGCTTTGGTGCGCCAGAAAAGTCGCTATAATGGTGAAGAAAATGAAAACCTCAGATTAGTTGAGGGCGATTTATTTACAGACGTTTCTTCTTATCTCAAAGAAGTAGACTTTGTCATTCATATGGCTGCTGAAACCAGCCAAAATTTAGCTTCCTATACAAAATATAAAGAAATCAATTGTGAGGCTGTTGTACATTTATTTTCACAAACTGTAGAAGCTGGTATTAAAAAATTTTTATTTGTAAGTACGGCAAATACCTTAGGATATGGAAGTTTTGAAGCATTAGGAGATGAACAAGCACTGCAGAAGTATCCTTTTACAAAATCTTTGTATGCCCGAAGTAAAAAAGAAGCGGAAAGCTATCTTTTACAAAATAATAAAACAACCGAAGTGGTAATACTTCATCCAACTTTTATGATTGGAGCCTATGATGACAAACCCAGCTCCGGAAAGATTATTTATTGGGCGTGGAAGAAAAAAATGATTTTCTATCCTGCCGGAGGAAAAAATTTTGTTCATGTAGTAGATGCAGCCCGTGGAGTTGTTAATGCTATTGAAAAAGGAAGAAATGGTGAGCAATATCTTTTAGCCAATGAAAATCTGAAATACAAAGACTTCTTTGAAAAAATTAATCATATCACAAACCAAAACCCTTGGTTCTGTCCACTCCCTGAGTTTGTCTTAATATTTTTGGGTATGATAGGAGATCTGTTGAGATTATTGAGGATCAACACAAGCTTGTGTTCTTCTAATATGAAGGCATTGCAGGTTCATAACTATTACTCCAATCAGAAATCAGTAAAAGAATTGGGACTTCAATATCAACCTGTAGATATAGCTATAAAAGAAGCCGTTGAGTATTTTAAGAGCAAAAAAGTGAATTGATTCCCTTGAATATTTACGAAATTAAAACCTCCCGGAATGAAAAAGCCAGCTTTTAAAAGCTGGCCTAGTCTCATTTTAATTCTTTTGTTTTTCAATGGTTTACTTCTCTTTTTCCTTGCTAAGTGAAACGCCTTTGCGCCTTAAAAATGCATTGTTTTTAAATTCCCTTGCGTCTTTGCATTTAACTAATTTATAGTCAAGAACAGGAGCAACCTGTGATAGTGGGATAATTAAAATAATTACTTTTCTTATTCTAGCAGATCATCAATCTTTTAATTTGATTTAATCTGATGCGTTACATTTCTGTTAGAAATGACACAGGCTTTACCACAACGGTTTGCGGTTGAAACATTGACTTGTACCAATGCCGGCATTGATCTGTAATCTTCCTGGTTATAAGGAGCTTCAGATCCATCTCTTCCACCACCTTTAATGTCATATCTTATTTGAGCTACTCCGGTAAATCCATTAGCAGGTTTGAAGGAGAGTCCTCCATTAGAAGGTGTATAGGTCCAAGTTCCTTCATTGTTTGTATACACTCCTCCTACTATATTCGGGATCACACTCCCGTTGATATCTAAAAAACGGAACGAGTTAAAATCAATATTATCATACGATGCCGTTGGTGGATTTTGTCCATTTTTCGAAGTATAGGCAGCGTCATTTAATAATGGGGAATAAGTGGATTTTATGTTTGGACAACCTTCAAATAGATCATCTGTTACTTCTGCAGCATAAGGCTTGGTAACTCCTAAGTTCTTTAATAAATGTACATTTCTTGCTGCTCCCGTTGATGCAGCAAAACCAATTCTGAAGGTTGCAGGAGGAGTCGTATCCAGAGTTCTTACCTGATTATTTTGTATTGCATTCTCTGTATATTTTAAAGAAGTAGGGTAGTAGTAATTGTCAATAATCTTTTCTTTAACTTTACCATGTTGGATTTCTAATGTTACATTATACCCTCCTGAAGGATTGGGAACTAATGTAACATATGCTTTACGAAATCTTGTATCCGAATCATTTTGAGGAATGGTACTACCGCCGCTCTCAATTTTGAATCGGCTGAAACTCGAATTTTGAATGGCAACGTGCTTCCCAGTTTGAACATCTAAGTATGCTGAACGGTTATTACTTGAAGGAGCTGCGTTAGTTGCTGTACTGTACAGCAATGGATATCCATTGTAGCCTGCAGGCTCAGAAGACGACAGGGATCGGTTTCCACGTTTACCTCTTAATGTTACATTGCTTCTCCACTCGGCTATTGGTGTATTATTTGCAAGTCCGTTTCTTGTTCTGTCTCCCTGGCGAAATCTGGCTTTAAAGTTTCCAAACTCATCCAGACCGATTCCCAAATAAGCCCCTCTTAATCCTTCTACATTTCCTCCAAATCTTCGATTTCTAAGAACGAAAGTATAACCTAGGCCTCCTCCAATAGACCCAAGATTAAGCTGTTGTTTAGGAATAGATCCATCAATTAGAAATATAGAGATTCCATCTCCACCACTGGTGCCTCCTCCATAAACAGCATATTCAAATTCGAACTTAATTCCCTGATCACTTTTGAATATTTTATCAGCAAGGATTACACCCCCCGATATATTATTTACACTTCTGGTCAATCTTAGACCATCGGTAGTAAAAGTGGCATCATTTTGAACACCACTTGTGGTTACTTTATAGGCTTCTTGAGGTTGTAATCCTTGCGTGAAATTAACGAAATAGGGGTAACCTGTTCCTTGTTCATTTTGCGCTACAATAGGTTGAGAGAAAATAAATACCAAGAAAATCA
This sequence comes from Chryseobacterium piperi, assembly GCF_002285635.2. Taxonomy (NCBI): domain Bacteria; kingdom Pseudomonadati; phylum Bacteroidota; class Flavobacteriia; order Flavobacteriales; family Weeksellaceae; genus Chryseobacterium; species Chryseobacterium piperi. Next base: position 579,594 of record NZ_CP023049.2, read on the forward strand.
ATAGGAATTTCTTTTGTTGTATAACTAAGTTAGTCTTTATCATCGCTCAATTATTTTACAACAAAAACAATATTAATAAAAGAACAGTCTGTTGCTGCTGCTTTCACATTATACGTCATTACCCCGGTATCAGAAATAGAAATATTACTGAATACATTAGGATCAGCATCCGTGACATAATAATAAAGATCTTTATTGGATGGGAAGAAAGGTATCGAAGCTGGCGCACCTGTACTTCTTGCTTTCGGAGATCCAAACTGATTTTTATACAGGGTATATAAATCTTTAGTTTGGCCATTGGCATCCTTAGAAGTATCAAAAGAAATACTTGGCATATAAAACATCCTAACAGCATTTCCGCTGATGCACAACCAATCAGGGTTGGAAGGGGTACCAATATTCTGGCTCAAACATTTTTTATCTGTATCATAAATAAGAAGAGAGTGAGCAGGGTTGGAAATCGCGTCTCTTTTTGCAGTGGTAAGTCTGGGAATCATCATTCCTTTATCAGGACTGTAAATGTCTAACGCTGCACTTTGGTCCGGTGCAGGAGTATTAATCCCTACTTGCGCATATGCAAATGAATTAATAGACAAGAAAACGATGGGTAATAAAAAATTTTTAATCATGACTGTGTTTATTGTGTGTTAATAATTAGTGTTCCGTATTATTTCAAATATATTTCTGAGGTAAAGTATATTTAAAAAAGTAGTTGCTATGAGAGTTCCAGCCGGTTGGTTATGGCATGGTTTGTAGCAACATTTTCTTTGAGAATGTTGTGCTAATGAATATAGCACATAAAGAAAACTCCTGGTTTCAATAAAACCAGTAATCGTAGCCTCGTCCTTGAGGGTACTCCTTCGTGTTATTACCTATTATAAAAGTAAAACTAAAAAAAATGATTAGTAAATAGCCTTAATGCAGAGGGAATGATACTGCTATTAAAATAGTAAAAAGTCATAGTGTCTGTGTTTGTGCAAAGATACAAATAATTTATTATAGTTGATTGTTTTATGAAAATTAGATTGTTTTTGACTTAATTTTCGATATAATATTTATTTTTAAGCTTTATTTTTGCATATTTGATAATTGTAATGTTTTATTTGTGTTCTAGGAGTAAATTAATTCTTTTTTTGAAAGAATAAATTCAACGTAAAACATAATATGTTAAAAGTGACTTGGTTTTTATGTGTAAGAATGAACGAATTTCCCTATGAATAGGGTGTTTTTCCAATAAAAGAATGATAGATAAAAAGCTATTCTGAAAACTTCTCCAAAGCCTCTTCCAGTGTTTTTACAAAATTAACGGACCCTGTTTTATTGCTTTCAAAAATAAAATCCTTCATACTTTTGCTCTGGTATTGCGTGAAATCTCCAACAATGGCCAAAGGTATACGGTAATTGGAGAATTTCTGTAGAACATCACCGGCAATTTTTGTTTTTAAATCAAAGAAATCGGGAGTTATATTCTTTTCATATACAATGATTTTGTCAAAATTGTTGTAATACAGGTCTCCTAATAAATCCAGTCCGTCCTGTGCAGACCCTATAACAATTGAATCCGCAGTAACTTCTGCAATACTGAGGTTGTTGATATGATGAGTTTTGATCTTCATGGGTATTAATTTTTTTAAAACGTATGTTTCAGATCACTTAAAAAATGATCTATAGGAAAAGCATCTCCCTGATTCGTAAGAGCAATAATGGTTTTATTATGTTGAATATCTCTCCAGAATAAAGCCCTAAATCCATTCATCCCGCCTGTATGCCATATTTTTTTTCCGGTACTGGACTCTTCTATATACCATCCGAAACCGTAATTGGAGGTTGTACCATTAGACAATGTAAATGGCGTGTACATTAGAAGCGTATTATCTTTGTTGATGAGTGAAAAATTCCGGAGTGCCTGATCGAATCGATATAAATCTTCCGTAGTCGAATAGATTCCTCCATCTCCTGTTGTTAATAGAGAGTAATCATAGGGTTGTTTCTTTTGGGTATACCCTAAAGCTTTATCTTTAATTGGTGACATTGATTGATCGTAAACCTGAGTATTTTTCATACCGGTAGGAACAAAAATATGCTGCTTGAGAAAACTGCTGTAGGACTGACCTGAAATTTTTTCGATAACAAGGGATAAAATAATATAACCGCTATTGCTGTATGCAAATTGACTTCCGGAAGGAAATTTCAATCCTTTTTGCTGCTTCAGCCATTCGAGGACCATTGGATTAGTTAGTCCTTGTGTGTTGGAAAGAATAGGTTCGTAATCCGGAATACCTGAAGTATGGGTTAATAACTCCTTTATCGTAACATCTTTTGCATAAACAGGTAATTCATTGATATATTTTGAAGCTTTATCATCATAGGATAGCAAACCTTTTTGCTGCAAAAGGATAATAGCAGTAGCAGTGAAGGGCTTACTTAAAGAAGCAATGTAAAAAGGAGTGTCCGTGGTAAGTGTTTTTTTAGTACCGAAATTACCAGAGCCCAAGGCTATATTTTCTATCACCTTGCCATCTTTCGCCATTAACAAAACACCATTAAATTCTCCTCTTTTATGAAATCCTGTAACCACATCTTTTGAGCTTTTTCCACAGGAAAACAGAAGCAAAAACAGAAGAACTTCAGTGCTGATTATGATTTTAGATAAAGAAAGTTGCATACCCGATTAATGTTGGTTAATTGAAAATAAATATACTCATAATTATTTCCTTACCGTCATTAATAATCAGAGAAATAGACTGTTTTATAGATCATTAAAATGTCTGTCCTGATTGATATTCTCAGGATTGATTAATGACTTATTACAATAAGTAGCAGATTCAAATTCACTGATATTCATTGATAATACAGATATTTCAGGGAACATCAGGTTAAAACGTTCAATAATTTGTCTCGACAATGTTGCTTTCTGTTCCGTAGTTCTTCCTTCCATAATGTTTCCGGAAATATGAATGAAATCTCTCTTTCCTTCCCCCAATTTATAATATTGGAAAGGTGTGATTCTTACTTTGATATCTCCTTCAGCAAACAAACCTGAAGCCTCCGCTGCATCATATACAACCCCCATTATTTCATTAGGGTGCTTTTGAGTTAATATATTATGAGAACAGTCTATAATAAAATGTGGCATAACGATCGAATTTTTAACTAAAATACGTAAATCAATCCAAAAGATGGTTGTAATTATTAGTGCACTCCTATAATAAATCTGTCATTTTCGGATAAATCCTTAACCAATTGTGCTTCAGAAAGAAAAGAATAGAGCTCTAACGTGTCATGACCTAGTTTTTGATTAATTTCCAAAAACAGAAGACCTCCGGTACTCAAATGATTTTTAGCATCTTCAGCAATTTTCCTGTAAAAAATTAAAGCATCGGAAGTAGGAGAGAAGAGTGCCATTTTAGGTTCAAACTCTTTTACTGAGTCGGCAATTTCAACTTCCTCTTCGATTCCTATATAAGGAGGGTTGGATATAATAACATCATAATTTCCGGCAAGTTCAAAATTCAGGTAATTGCTGTGAATAAGATTGATTTCAAGCTGATGATACACTGAATTTTTTCGAGCCGTTTCCAAAGCTTTTTCAGAATAATCAATAGAGTGGATTTCAGCCTCAGGAAAATATTTTTTTAATACAAGCGGGATTACGCCGCTCCCTGTTCCGATATCCAGAATTTTTATATGTCCTGAATTCTTTTTTAAGTCTTTAATTTTAGGAATAGCCAGTTCGAGAAGTTCTTCCGTTTCTGGGCGGGGAATCAATACGTTTTCATTCACGAAGAACTTCATTCCATAGAATTCGGTTTCTCCCAGAATATGCTGGTAGGGTTTATTTGTTTTTAATTCCTTAATGATTTCTAACAAATGTTTTTCATCATTGGCTGATAATTCCTGATTTGAAAGCTGGCGCTGCTGATAAGAATCAGAACCGGTCAATTTTTTGATAAACACTGAGGCCAGAAATAAGCTTTCGGATTCCGTATACCAATCCGTAAGCTCTGATCTGAAATGAGATTTAATTTCTGAAACTGTCATTTATCTCGTAAAAACCAGTTTTGTATCTGTTGATTTTTCTTCATCAATCCTATAGCCTTCATAGTTGAAAGCCTTCACGTCGTTAAGGGTATGTGCATTGGTCTCAGCACAAAATCTTACTACAAGTCCTCTGGCATGCTTGGTGTACACAACAATGGTTTTTAGCTTACCGTCTTTGAGTTCATAAAAGTCGAAATCAATGACTTTATGGTTGAGTTTTTTCCGATCGATCACTTTTCCATATTCGTTGCTGGCTAAATGAAGAAGGATTTCATTCTTTTTCATTTCAGAATTAAGCTGGTCGGTCACTTTTTCACGCCAAAACTCATACAGATTTTTATACTGATCAAACTCAAAATGGCGGCCCATTTCCAGTCTGTAAAGCATGACTTTATCCGAAGGTTTCAACAAACCATATAATCCGGAAAGCATTCTGTAATTTTTCTGTAAATAATCGATGGCTTTTTTATCCAGTGTTTTAGCATCCAATCCTCTGTATACCTCACCGGTAAAAGCAAACATGGCTGGCGCGGATTCTTTAGACTTTGGATTGGATTTCCAGTTTTGATTTCTTTCCCAGTTTTCATCCGCCAGTTTAGGCGAAATTTCCATTAGTTCGGAAAGATATTTTGGGGACTTGTGTTTTAAAAAAGATTGTATAAATGCTGCATCTTCAATGAATTTCGGAGTGGAAGATCTCAACAAATCAGTTGAGTTTTCTACATTCATTAATTTGGCAGGGGAAGTAATAATTTTCATAGAATAGTATAATAGGAAACGTAATGAATAAATGAGTTATAAATTATGGGTAATGAGTAATCGGGCAATGAGTAATAAAGGAAAATGCTATTGTATTTCTGAAACTTACGATTAGACAATTTCAAGATTTTACCAATTAGCGATTTCGCAGTTTTACCTTTCCTTTTGTATAAAACTAGATCACTCCTTTTCCTTGTCTGATAATTTCAGGTTCTCCTGAAGTCAGGTCAACAATGGTTGAAGCGACATTATCTCCATAACCGGAATCGATAACGATATCTACCAGATGGTCATATTTTTCAGCAATCAGTTCCGGGTCGGTTGAGTATTCTATAACTTCATCATCATCTTTAATAGAAGTGGAAGCAATAGGATGTCCCAATTTTTCAACAATAAGTTGTGGAATTGAATGATCGGGTACACGAATACCAATAGTCTTATGTCCTTTGTAGGCTAATGGCAGACTTTTATTAGCATCCAGGATAAATGTAAACGGACCTGGAAGATGACTTTTTAAAAACCTGAAAACAGAAGTGTCAATAGGTCTTGTAAAATCAGAAAGATGGCTTAAATCATTACAAATAATTGAAAATTGAGCCTTTTCTAATTTCATCTTTTTGATTTGGGCCAGTTTTTCCATGGCCTTGATATCAAAAATATTACACCCTAAAGCGTAAACAGTATCAGAAGGATAGATAATCAGCCCTCCATTATTTAAGGTTTTAATGACCTCAGTAATAAGATTTTCCTGAGGATTATCAGGATAAATTTTTAATATTTTTGCCATAAAACAAAGATACAAATAATTGAATAGTTTTTATAAAACGCCTTTATTTAAAAGAAAAATTAGGAATTTCAAAAAATAGTCGTACATTTGCAATCCAATATCGCGGGATGGAGCAGTAGGTAGCTCGTCGGGCTCATAACCCGAAGGTCATCGGTTCGAGTCCGGTTCCCGCTACTAAGCAAGTGTTTTCGGTAAACACTCTAAAAATACACCGCGGGATGGAGCAGTAGGTAGCTCGTCGGGCTCATAACCCGAAGGTCATCGGTTCGAGTCCGGTTCCCGCTACTAAGTAAGCGCTTTCGGTAAGCGCTCTAAAAATACACCGCGGGATGGAGCAGTAGGTAGCTCGTCGGGCTCATAACCCGAAGGTCATCGGTTCGAGTCCGGTTCCCGCTACTAAGCAAGTGTTTTCGGTAAACACTCTAAAAATATACCGCGGGATGGAGCAGTAGGTAGCTCGTCGGGCTCATAACCCGAAGGTCATCGGTTCGAGTCCGGTTCCCGCTACTAAAGCAAAAGAGAATCACTAAAGTGGTTCTCTTTTTTTATGAAAAAAAATTCCGCTTTTCAAAGCGGAATCCATTTATTTTTATTGAGCGACTTCAGCGTAAGGCTTTAGTTGGATTTCCTCAGCCATAGTCTGACCTAAGAATTCTTTCTTTTGATTCCCTTTCATTCGGTTTGCGGCATCACCACCATTAAAATAAGCTTCACTTAGTTTCGTCGTGATTTCTCCCGGATTGAAATCTATTTTGGTATCTCCCTCAACACCCAAATATCCATTCTTTTTTGTGAGATAAGTGATGTAATTTTTATAATTGATTAAAGTATTTCTCAGATATTGAGTATGGTATTCCATACATTTTTTTGCTTTTTTCGAGGAATTATTCAGAATACAGTTGTTCATATTCCCTCTGTATAATCGCCATTCAGATTCTAAAATACCATATTCCTTTCCTAATGCAGCTTTTCCGTTAGTCAGAATGTTATTATCACCCTCTTTTGTTGCTATAGCCTGCAGATGTCCGATAACAGCCGGAACTGTCTTTTCGATTTTAGCTTTCGTTTCTTTTAAAGAGCTGAAATCTGCTGCCGGAGACTTTTTCTTTTGCGCAGTGGTCACATTAAAAATAAGTAGTAATAGTACAATCAGTAAATTATATCTTTTCATGAGAAATTTTTAAAGCACTAAAATAAATATATTTTCCCAGTTTAAACAAATTCATTTTAATTTTATTTAATAAATTTTAACAAATTGATAAGATAATTTATTCATTATTGTCTAAATGATGATTTTAAGGTTCTTATTTATAAAATTTTTAAAGTAAACCAGTAATCATAATGAACAATTAATAGTCTCCTATTATCTTTCTACTGCACAGAATGGACTTGTAAAATAAATGTGAAACAATATAGACAGTTCTGTTTTCAAACTAAAATATATTTATGAAATCAAAGCTATTAATGCCTGATAATAGTTTTCCAATAATTTTTGGTCACTATTAAAGAATAAATAGGGTTCTATCAGTTCCAATTCCATTAATTCAAATGAATTGTTTACTATTACACCATCTACTCTTGCGTAAAGTGTAGATTGCGGTAAACTCTTTAAGTATGTTCCTGCTTGTTCTACGTGTAGAGGGTTGGGGGTTGGATAGCTGATGCTGCCCCCATGATAGTGTTGAACTCTGAAATCATCTTTTTTGGGTGTCTTGAGTGCACAATGACTGTATTTGCTATTGAAGAATATAAATGACCATTCTCCATTTTTAATTTCTTTGATAAAAGGTTGTACAATATAATCTTCTGTTTTTAAGAGCTGTCCAATTTCTTCTGTACGCTCTTTTAGATTACTTTTATTAACGATTATGGTATTTTGAGCTCCAGCACTTATACAAGGTTTTACAACCAATTGATCAGTACCAAAAATATCAAAAAACTTACTGTCAAAGGCAGAACCTTTATGAAGGTACTCGGCGGCAATTACAGACAATCCATTTTGGGCAATATCTTTCAGATATTTTTTATCGCTATTCCATTGGATAATTTCTATAGGATTTAGTACTTTGACTTTTAATCTTTCTAATTCATGGAGCCAATTCAAAAACTCATTTAAGTGATTGTGATAATCCCAGGGAGATTTAATAATTGCTACATTAAAACTGCTCCAATCTACATTCTTATCATTCCAGATTGCAGGTACAATATTTAACCCTTTTTCTGTCAAAAATTGTAAAAGATCTGTATCTTCATCATTAGCAACACCCTGAGCAAACTTTTCCTGTTTTTTGTAACCAACTAACGCGATTTTCATTTTTCTTTTTTTTATTTAAATGGTATTTAGCTATTTTTTGTGCGTCCACATCGAGCGTATCTTTATTTTTTGATGTTGAACTTCACTTAATACAAATTTCAATAAACAACATCAATGTACACAGATACAGTTTAGTTTATTCGGATAGATACAGTTACTTTAATATATTATTATATCTCTATTACTATCAATTTTTATGATTATTGTAATATTACTTGAGTTTTGTATCAATTAAATAGCGTGTATAAAAAAAATATAATATTGATTATCAGTAGTTTATATTTTAAATAAGCTTATCACTATAAAAATAGTTGTTTGAATCAAATTTATTTATAGATTTGTATAACTAATTTATTAGTGATATAAGATTTGATATAATCTGATATCTTACAATGAAAAATGAAACGGATATGAAAATTCAGACTTTAACAAAAGCAGAAGAGCAGGTGATGCAATACCTTTGGAAAATAGAAAAAGGATTTCTTAAAGATATTCTCGATTTATTTCCTGAGCCCAAACCTCATACCAATACGGTTTCTACTATTTTAAAAGTTTTGAAAGACAAAGAATTTGTTGACTATCGTGTTTATGGAAGACAGCACGAATATTTTCCATTGATTACAAAAGAACAGTACTCGGGAAAAACGATGAAAAGTCTTGTAAAGAATTATTTTAAAGGTTCTTATAAAAGTGCCGTTTCTTTTCTTGTAGAGAAAAATGAAATGACGGTAGAAGATCTGGAAATGTTATTAAACGAACTCAAAAAGAAAGACTGATATGGAAACGCTGCTTCTATACTTTGGAAAAGTTATTTTATGTTCTGGTGTAATGTTTTTGTATTATCAGTTGTCATTAAAAGACAAGACATTCCATCACTATAATAGATTCTATTTGTTATCTGCCGTAGTATTGTCATTACTATTGCCTTTAATAAAGATTGAAGATTTTACAATAGAAGTGAATAATGAGGTTTATGTACTGATCAATAAGTTACAGAATTTTAATTCAAATAAACATATAAGCAATGACCACATTTATTTTAGAATTATTTTTTCAGCTTTGGGACTGGTTTCTCTCTATTATTTAGTAAGGTTCATTTACGGAATCTTTAGAATAGAACAAATTAAAAAACAGTTTCAAAAAGAAAGTTTTGATGGGATTAATTTTTACCATACAAACCTGACTGAAGCTCCATTTTCATATTTTAAAAACTTGTTCTGGAAGAATACCATCATATTGGATTCAGATTTAGGAAGACAGATTTTAAAGCATGAAATGGTGCATATTGAACAGAAACACTCATTTGATAAAATTTTTATCGAGGTTATTACCTCTGTGTTATGGTTCAATCCGTTCTTTCATTTGATTAAAAAAGAGCTCAATTTAATTCATGAATACCTGGCCGATAAAAAGGCTGTAAAACAATCGGACACCAAAGCATTTGCGCAGATGCTTTTAGCAAGTCACTTTTCCGGAACCCAGTTGCCTGCTACCAGTCCATTTCTAAGTTCAAATTTAAAAAAACGATTAAAAATGTTACAAAAACCTAAAACCAAATTCGGATATGCACGAAGAATTTTAGCATTACCGGTTTTATTTACAGTGGCTTTTGCCTATATGGTAAATGCAAAGAATAAAGAAATCAAAGAAACCAATATAGCTATTGAAGAAGCGGTGGCTCAGATTAAAACAGCTGCTCCCATTCAGAAAGATACTTTAAAACCGAACAAGGTATATGGAATGGATGACTCTCAACAGCGGGTTTTAAGAAAGAAAGAAACCGAGAAATTAAAAGATCTTGGAAAGAAAATAGAAGAGAAAAGCCTGGCTTTAAAAGGGTTAAAGCCTGATAGTAAAGAGTTTAAGAAGAATGTAGATGAGCTAAATACACTTTCTGCAGAGATGGGAAAAGTGACAAGTTCTGAAAGCTTTAGAAAGGCTTATGCAATTAATGACAATGAGATAAAAAGAATCAATGATTTTTTTAAATCTGATGAATGGAAAAATAAAGTAAATGATCTCAAGAATATGAATGTTGAAATTCCTGAGATTCCTGAAATTAACTTTGACTATCCAGATACCCCATTGCCACCCATGAAGGTATTAAAGCTTAGTGAAATCAAAGATATGAAATGGGCACCTGAAAATGCAGCCAAAGCTTCGATGAGTGCTAAAGATGCTGCAGATCTTGCTTCAAAGAGAGCTAAGCTGGATAAAAAGAGAGCCAGACTTAATGAGAAGAGGGCTAAACTTGAAGGCGAGAGAGCTAAGCTGGAAGCAGAGCGAAGAGCTTTAGAAGGGAATAACAGAAAAGTTTATATGTATAGCTCTACATTCAGTGACTCCAATAATCCGGGTACGGTGAGTGTAAATTCTAATGCTAAGGATACCAATACTTTTGTTATTCCGAGAGTGAGTGGTTCTGGCAATAACTACGCAGATATGAAATTATATATTAACGGAGTGGAAGTAACGAGAAAAGAATTTGATGCAGTGGATCCAAAGAATATCAAAAGTGTGAATGTAAACAAGCGTACAACAGACGGCAATCCTTCCGGGGAAATAAGAATACAGACCAAGTAAGTACAAAAAGTTCCAATTGGCTTTGTCAGGGTATTATTGACAAAGCCTTTTTATTTTAGATATTTATGAAAAATAAAATTCTATTCTTTTTATTGTTGAGTCTGTGGGCAGGAGCACAAACCAACCGGTTTTTCTACGAATATAAATTTATCCCCGATTCCAATAATAAAACGGATGTAAAAAAAGAAATGATGTTGCTGGATATTGATAAGAATGGTTCAAGCTATTACAGCAGGGATAAATTTGTGTCGGATTCCATCACAAAGGCAGACCTGGAAAAACAGATGAAATCGAGTCCCGGTAATATCAATGTAAATAAAAGGGAAAAGGCAGGACAGGTATCGTATAAAGTTACCAAGCAATATCCTGATTTCACAACCTATCTCTTCAGGACTGTTTCTATGGATCAGTATAAAATCAAGGAAGATAAAAAACAGGAATGGAAGATTCTTCCGGATAAAGAAAAGATTGGAGAGTATAATAGCCAGAAAGCGACTACCAGCTTTGGAGGCAGAGAATGGATAGCCTGGTTTACTACAGATATTCCATTTCAGGATGGACCTTATAAGTTTTATGGACTTCCGGGACTGATTGTAAAAATTGAAGATACAACAGGATCGCATTCCATGGTTCTTATCGGAAATAAAACAATTGCTGCTGCAACAGCAGGAAAAGAACTTCAGGTTCCTGAAAATATCAGAATGATAGGAATGGGAGGTAAAGAAATAGAAGTCACTAAAGATCAGTTCAGGAAAGTATGGAAAGCCTATGTAAATGACCCTTCAAAGAATATGAGAGAGCTGATGATGAGAAGTGGAGGCGATAATAAAGTGGTTTTCAAAGTAAAAACAAGTGATGGCAAGGAAATTTCAGATCCTAACCAGGTTTTCAGAGAAATGGAAAAACGGACTAAAGAAACTTTAAGCAAAAATAATAATCCGATTGAACCGGATTTAGAGCATTAATTAATTCTTTTTTATTAATATCAGGGCAGGGTGGAGACATCCTGCTTATTTATTTGATACACCTTTAAATAATCGGAGTATTATGAAATAAAAAGCGTCTGAATTAGGTTTCAGACGCTTTTGTATGTGTTATTTATTCTTTAGAAATTAAGCTAATTTCTGAGAATCTGAAATAAACTGAGCCAAACCACTGTCTGTTAATGGGTGCTTTAATAAGCTCAAGATCGGAGGAAGTGGTGAAGTGATTACATCAGCTCCGATTTTCGCGCAGTCAATGATATGCATTGAATGACGGATAGATGCTGCTAAAATCTCAGTGTCGTACATATAATTATCAAAAATTAAACGAATTTCCTGAATAAGATTTAATCCATCCGTAGAAATGTCATCTAATCTTCCAAGGAAAGGAGAAACGTACGTTGCACCTGCCTTCGCTGCCAAAAGCGCTTGTCCCGGAGAGAAAATTAAAGTACAGTTAGTTTTGATTCCCTTATCTGAAAAATATTTTAATGCTTTGATACCATCTTTAATCATTGGGATCTTTACCACAATGTTTGGGTGGATTGCAGCTAATTCTTCACCTTCTTTGATCATTTCGTCATAAGTAGTCGAAAGTACTTCTGCAGAAATGTCACCGTCCACAATTTCGCAAATTGCTTTATAGTGGTTCTTGATCGCTTCAGCTCCCTGAATTCCTTCTTTAGCCATTAATGATGGATTGGTTGTTACACCATCTAAAATTCCAAGGTCTTTGGCTTCTTTAATTTGCTCTAGATTAGCAGTGTCAATAAAAAACTTCATTTTGTTAAGTTAAATAGATTTATTAGTACAAAGATAACGATTACTTTGTGAGTGGAAAAGTTACTTATTATTTTGTTGATGTTGGAGAGGGAGAAGTTAGAAGTGGGAAGTTGGGTGCTTGAAGTTAGAGGTTAGAGGTTAGAGGTTAGAGGTTGAAACCTGAAATTTGTAATTACCCATTACTCATTACTTTTCCTGATTATTAAAATAGAAAACAATTTTTTAAATTTGTTATCCATGAAAAATAATAAGTTTACAGCCCGGCTTGAAATTATCGGCATCAATCCTTTTATTTTTATTCCCGGTGAAGTTTTACAAGAAATTTTTGAAACTTCCGGGAAAGATAAAAGCCCGATTCCGGTTAAAGGAACTGTAAACGGTTTGAAATACCAACAGAATCTAATGAAATATGTAGGGGAATGGAGACTGTATGTTAATCTTACCATGCTTAAAAACTCACCTAAGAGAATCGGAGAACTTCTGGAGGTTTCAATAGAATATGATAATTCTGACAGGAGTATTCCTATCCATCCAAAGCTGGATCAGGCAATTCGTGAAAACCCTGTTACGTTACATAATTTTGAAAATCTTATTCCTTCAAGAAGATTGGAACTTGTCAGGTATATCAATAATCTGAAAACGGAAGAAAGCATCCAGCGGAATATTGACAAAATTATACGACACCTAAAAGGAGAAACAGACTTTTTTGGAAAAAGAATTAATTAAAAATACTTACTTAATATCAATAAAAAATCCGGAGAGTTTCCGGATTTTATTTTTATTTATGAATTTAACGCTTTGCTAAGCTTTATAGCATCTTGATTGGTAGGGTCATACTGTAAAGATTTGGCAATGTGTTGCTTTGCTTTGCCAGGATCACTTTGCTGTTCTTTAAATGCAATGTAGAAATAGGCGTAGGCCAGATTTTTCTTATTTTGATCCACTTCTTCTGGTTTTACCGTAGCAACATATTTTTCATAAGCAATTTTTGCATTAGCATCATCTTTAGCAGACTGATATGCATATCCTTGGCTATAATAAGATGGAGCCCAATCTGGTAATAAAACAGATACTTTTTTCCATGTATCTATAGCGTTCGTCCAATCTGAAGCTTCCTGATAAGCAGTAGCCAGTTTTACTAATGCTTCCGTATCCTTTGGATTAGCTTCAATTTGTTTTTTAAGGGCATCAACAGGGTTACCCGTTTGGGTTGCAGCTGTTGTATTAGCTGTACTATTGGTATTATCAACTTGAGTAGTTTGTGCATTAACAATACTCGCGCTTCCTATAAATATTAAACCTAAAAATAGATTTTTAATATTAATTTTAACCATTTTCATAATCTTTATTTTTAAAATTCTTAAATTCTAAAATCCAATAATAGTTCCATAAAAGTGAAAATTTTAGAAGCTTTAAGTCTTTTTAGAAAATATTAACGGATCAATGTTTTTTTTTAGCTTAATTTTTGATTCGTTGCGGTTTGAGTTTATCTTTGTAATTCAATTTTTTTAAATAATCAAATATAATTTCCTTATATGAACATCATATTAGCCTCAACATCTACCATTTTCGGTGGAGAATATCTGGAATACTTAAGAGAAGAATTAATACAATTATATAAAGGAATTGATGAGATCATTTTTGTTCCCTTTGCTAGACCAGGCGGAATTTCCCATGAAGAGTATACGGCAAAAGCTTGTTCTTTTTTTGAAACTATAGGTATCCAAGTAAAAGGATTGCATGAATTTGCTGATAAAACTGAAGCGCTTAACCAGGCAAAAGGATACTTTACAGGAGGTGGAAATACTTTTTTACTGGTAAAAACTTTGCATGAAGAAGATTTGATGACTGTTTTGAAACATAATGTAGAAAGTGGAAAACCCTATCTGGGATGCAGCGCAGGCAGTAATATTGGTGGGCAAAATATGAAAACGACGAATGATATGCCTATCGTATATCCTCCAAGTTTCGATTGTATGGGATTGGTTCCATTCAATCTGAATCCTCATTACCTGGATCCCAATCCGGAATTAAAACATAACGGTGAAACCAGAGAAACCAGAATAAAGGAATTTCTAACCCAGAATGATCTGAAAGTTGTAGGGCTTCGCGAAGGAAACTGGATCAGAAGAGTCGGCGATAAAATCAGCGTTGAAGGATGTGAACTTACCCGTATTTTCGAAAAAGGAAAAGAGCCGTATGAAATAGAAAGCGGAAGTTCATTAGTTTAAATCAACCAATCAATACAATAAACCACAATAATGAAAAAAATACTTGCTGTTCTCACTTTATCTACTCAGATTTGTTTTGCTCAAAATATTACACAGAAATTAGATAATGTTACCCGGGATCTGATGAACTCCTCAGGAGGTATTGCATCAAGCTTATCATTTTATGTAGCAGATGAAAATGGAAACCTGATTTATGAATATCAGGGAAATAAAGGTCTTTCTACTGCTTCTACACAAAAGATATTTACTGCTGGTGCTGCCTTGGAAACATTGGGGAAGGATTATACTTTTAAAACAATATCGAGTTACTCAGGGACTATTTCGGGAAGTACTTTAAACGGAAACCTGTTTATCAGTTCCAACGGAGATCCTACTTTAGGAAGCTGGCGGTATGAGGCTTATAAACCGGAAAGTTTTAAGAAGAAGTTGATAGAAGGAATTAAAACCAAGGGAATCTCAAAAATATCCGGAGATTTAGTTATCGATGATTCTTATTTCGATCACCAGACTATTCCTGGAGGATGGCCATGGGATGATTTAGGAAATTATTACGGAGCCGGAGTATGGGGTGTAAACTGGAGAGAAAATCAATTCGATATCAATATTGTTAACGGAACTGATTTTAAGAGTTTTTCTTATCCGTTGGAAGGAGTGAAATGGTTGAATGATTTAAAATCAGGAGGAAGCTCAGACCAGAGCCTTATTTTTACCGCACCTCATTCTAATGTTGCCTTAATTAACGGAACACTTCCCGGTGGCAAAACAGTGACGGTTTCAGGGGCTACTCCCAATCCACCATTACAGTTGGGAACAGAGGTGAAGCAATGGCTGAAAGAGTCCGGAATTGATTTTTCCGGGAAAGTCATCACGAATTCACAACTTCAAATTGAAGGAAAGCAGCCTTTGGAAACTCCAAAGAAAAATATTATTCTTACCTATCAATCTCCGACTTTAGATAAGATTATCTATTGGTTTTTGAGAAAAAGTATTAATTTGTACGGGGAAGCATTGGTTAAGACATTAGGAAAAGAGAAAAAAGGAAACTCCAGCTTTAAAAGCGGAGTTGCTTATCTTAAGGAATTCTGGAAATCAAATGGAATCAACCCTAATATGATTAATTTTGCTGACGGAAGTGGTCTTTCGCCTCAAAATTATGTATCGGCGAAAGCAGAAGTACAGGCTTTATTGTATGCTAAGAAGCAGCCTTGGTTTGACTCTTATTATGATGGTTTTCCTACTCAGGAAAATGGAATGAAAATGAAAAGCGGTACTATGAGAGATACCAAGTCTTTTGCAGGATATCAAACCTCAAAAGATGGAAAAAAATATGTATTCTCTATTATTATCAACAATTATCAGGGAAGCGGAAGTGCAGAATTACAAAAAATTCTGAGTGTTTTAAAATAAATTCTGAATGAAAAATCGTCCGTTCTTAGCGAGAATTAATAATTGGTTTGTATTTACATTGCTGACGGTAATCGTTATAGCCCTGATTGTTTCATCTAATATTCTCATTAAAAATTTAAGAGAAAAAGAAGCTGAAAGAATCAAAGTTTTCGCTACTGCCATAAAGATTTTACAAGACAATAAACAGAAAAGTTCGGAAACCCAGGAATTATTGTTTGCGATTTTAACGGAGAATGATCAGATACCTTCTATTTTAACTGATCAGAATAAAGAACCTTTTATATTTGAAGGAAGTTCCAGGAATATCTCGCAGGAAATTCTTAAAAGCCCTCAGGAGCTTAAAAAACTGATCCGTAGAATGGCGAGTAATTATGAGCCTTTTGAAATTGAGGTAGCGAATGGGGATAAGCAATATGTATTCTACGATAACTCATCTCTACTGAATAATCTACGATATTATCCCTATTTTTTAGGGCTATTTATCCTTTCGTATCTTTTATTTTCATTTTGGTTTTTAAGAACAATAAAAAAGACAGATGAAGGATACGTCTGGGCTGGACTTGCCAAAGAAACGGCTCACCAGATCGGAACGCCTCTTTCTTCCATGATCGGATGGATGGAAATTATGAAACTGGAGAATCCGGATTCTGAGGGAGTTCATGAGATTGAAAAGGATATTGAAAGACTGCGTACCATTTCAGAGCGTTTTTCAAAAATCGGATCTGTCCCTGAGCTGAATGATATGAATTTCAATGAAACGATCCAGGAAAATTATGAGTATTTAAAATCCAGAATTTCAAGGAAAATTGATTTTAGCCTACAGCTTCCTACATATACCATTCTCGTTCCTCATAATAGAATCCTGATGAATTGGGTAATTGAAAATTTAGTGAAAAATGCAGTAGATGCCATGAAGGGAGAAGGGATATTGCAAATGTCTGTTTTTGAAAGAAATAAAAACATCCTGATAGAAGTAAAAGATACGGGAAGCGGAATGACGAAAAGGCAAGCAAGAAATGCTTTCAAACCCGGTTATTCTACAAAAAAGAGAGGTTGGGGGCTAGGTTTGTCCTTAGCGAGAAGAGTAGTACAGGAGTACCATAATGGTGATATAAAAATTTCACAGACAGAATTGGGAAAAGGAACCACTTTTAGAATTACCATTAAGAAGTAATAAAGTTTATTCTCATTTATTTGTCTTAATTCAAAACGTAATTCTTGTCATTTAGATTGGAGCGTAGCGGAATAAAGAATCTAAAGACAAAAGGAGAGATTTCTCTTCATTGCATTGCGTTCGAAATGACAGCTTAAAAAATAATTAACAACGTTTATCACAAGAAATAAGATAGCCAGTATATGGAATATAAAAAAAGCGAGGACATTTCCTCGCTTTTTTTATATAGATTTTTAATCCTATTTCTTACCGGTTAACCACTGATCCTGTAGTTTTTGTTCTGCAGGCGTTGGATTAGCTTTGTATTGAAGCGTTTCCATTGTTAACTTATCTAAAATAGCTTTTCCTTTAAGTTCTATTTTATCAGTCTTATCACCGTTCTTTCTTAAAACGGTTACCGTAACATTTTGACCTTCTTTAATCGTTTTAGTATAGTTGATGAAAGCCTGTACATTTTTAATATCTATATTTTTCCCGTCTAAGGCAAGAACCTCGTCAGTAATTTTGAAACCTATGCTTTTTGCAAAAGGAGATAAAGCCGAACTTTCGTCAAAAATAAACGTATTGTTTTTTTCATTGAATCCAGTTTGATTCGGATCTTTAATAAACCAGAAAAGTGGTGGTGTTTCCTGTTTCTTTATTTCAACACCTACCTGATTCAGATATTCTGCATATGGGGTTGGTTGGTTACCTGCAATATATTTATTATAGAAATCCTTGATTTGAGGGTATCCTGTAACTGTTACCAGTTCATCAATCAGCTTGTCATCTTTAAAAGGTTTGTTTTCACCAAATCTCTGAGATAATTTTCTGATCATATCACGATAGCCCATTTCTCCGTTAGACAGCTTTCTCAGTTCAATATCCATACACATGGCCAATAATGCTCCTTTTTCATATACGTTTCGGTATTGGTCTTTATAAGGCTCTACAAGGACATTTTTACTCATTACCGTAAACGGCATGGTATCATCATAGCTTTTTGAATTGTTTATTTTCTCATTCATCCTCTTAAGGAACTCATCTTTATTGATCAGCCCTTCCTGTATCTGGAACAAGTTGGCAAAATATTCAGTCCCTCCTTCATACATCCAAAGATGTTGTGACATTTTAGGATCTGCATAATTGAAATAATGTATTTCTTCAGAATGCGTTTTTAAAGGATTTACCGTATGGAAAAACTCATGAGAAACAACATCGGTGATCGTTTGATCGATCGCATCTTTAGGCATGGCTTCAGGTAATACAACACTTGTAGACTCGTGGTGTTCCAATGCTCCGAAACCTTTGATCTGAGGACCGTCAGACCCGGAAAGATAAAGCATGATTGCATACTTTTTATTGGTATTCATATCCCCCAGGAATTTCTTCTGAGCGAGAACCATTTTCTCCAGGTTATCCTTAAAATCAGCCGCTTTGTATTTGCCTGTCGGTGAATAAACTCCTAATACCAAGTCCATACCTCCTGCATTGAAGGTAATATAATCCGGTTTTGTATACATAAGCGGAGAATCTGTAACCTTAGCATAGTTAGCTAACGTATAGGTATCCGTAGCGTCTGATTTATCTTGATCTACCAGGGCAGTAGTACCGTAAAAATCAGTTGGTTTTTGAATAACCAGTTGATACGGGACGTCCTGCATATCATCGATATATCCTATAAATCCATGGGTATTGATTAAATATACTTTTCCGGCCTCAATATCAGTTCCGGATGGAGAGAAAACTGCCTTATGTTTTTCAGTATTCATTTCATCATCAAAACTATCATTCACCAGATAGGTTACTTTTGATAAAAACTGAGCATTTTTAAGTGAATAGGAATTGTCATTCAGTTTAGTATAAGCAAGCTCTCTTCCTTTATTGTCGAAAAATTTAATTCCCTCTATAAATCTTCCATAATCATCCACCGAATAGGTTCCGGGAACTGTTTTTGGAAAATGGAACTTGACATTGCCGGATTTCATTTTAGGAAATTCCATTGTTACGGCTACTTTATCGTCTTTTACATTGACCAGATCAATATTGGTTTTAATAGACTGGGCATTGGCCAGAACATTGGCTAAAATACCTAAGCTTAGTGCTATTTTTTTCATTGATTAGAATTTATAGTTAAGTAGTTGTTCTAAAAATGATTTTGTTACAAATACGAGTCCAATGCAGTATTAAACTTTTCTTAAAATTGTAGAAAGGCTGAAGGGTAGAACTGCTGAAAGGTAAAATCGCAAAACCGTAAAACTGTTAATTTTATTGTCCTTTTAACGATTTTACGGTTCAACGATTTAGCGATTCTGCCCTTTAGCCTTTCAGCTACTGCACCTTCTTATAATTAACGTAATAATTCTTATTAAACTCAACAGGAGTTCCTTTTTTCAATTTTACGGTTTGCCATTCTTCAGTAGGATTGATGGTTTGTTCTCCATCGATTCTGATCGGAAGTTTGAGATTTTTAACCACATTGGTATAACGGAACTTTAATGCTTCTCCTTTTTGTGAATACTCCAGGGTAGGAATTTTGGTTGTTCTTAAATACTGATTAAATACACCCGAAAAATCAAAGCCGGATTTGGAGTTGATGTAGTTTTCGACTTGTTGGGTCGTTACGGTCTGATGGTAAAATTCTTTATTTAAACCTCTTAAAATCTGTCTGAATTTTTCATCGTTGTTGATAACCTGGCGTATCGTATGGATCATGCTGGCTCCTTTAGGATACATATCTCCACTGCCTTCATTTCTTACGCCGTATTTACCAATAATCGGAACATCGTTGCTTATTATATTTCGAATTCCCATGGCATAGAGGTCCGCAGACTTTTTATCCAGATACTTCTCCGTGAAAAGGACTTCGGAATAATTGGTGAAACTTTCATGGATCCACATATCAGCCTGATCTTTTGCCGTAATATTATTGGCAAACCATTCATGACCGCTTTCATGGATAATAATAAAATCCCACTTGAGACCAACTCCGGTTCCTGATAAATCTCTTCCCAGGTATCCATTCATGTATTGGTTACCATAGGCAACATTACTCTGATGCTCCATTCCTAAATAAGGTGAATCTACCAGTTTGTAAGAATCTTCATAAAAAGGGTACGGTCCAAACCAATATTCAAATGCGGAGAGCATAGGTTTTACTTGTTGAAATTGTTTTTTTGCTTTTTCCAAATTGTAGTCTAATACCCAATAATCGAGATCAAGCTTTCCTTTTTCTCCATTGAAGGTATCTTTAAAATTGACATATTTTCCAATGTTTGGAATAATAGAGTAGGCATTAATTGGATTTTTGACTTCCCAGGTATATACGGTTTTGTCTCCATCTGCTTTTTTATCAATTAATCTACCGTTTCCAACCCCTACAAGATCTTTAGGGGTGATAATCTTCATGATAATACCGTTGTCAGGTTCGTCGCTCCAGATATCTTTGGTAGGAAGCCATATAGAAGCACCAATACCTTCATCCGCAACACTCATCCATGGATTTCCATTATCATCCTTGGCGAAGACCCAGCCGCCATCCCATGGTGCTTTTTTGGCAATTACAGGATTACCGGAATAAGTAACATCGATGGTATATTTTTCACCTTTTTTGAAACTTTTACGA